>CAXRAX010000026.1:0-52751 GCA_964229195.1 Chitinophagaceae bacterium
TATAGTATATTGTAATAAAAATATTTTGTTTGGCCTATAATGACCTCCATGAGTTAAAAATGGCTAATTATTAGCCTTATTTACTACTAAATGAAGTTCATAATATAATCATTATGAACTATTTAATCACATTCTATCTTACTAAAATAGTTAGATGTAGAGAAGACTTAGGTATTGCTAACTTATTTAGTTGGAAATGGGGGGAGTTTTAGGAACGGGATGCCCTCCCCCATCGGATCTTTTCTTACAAGTGCGGGGGAGTTTTTGGTAGGCTTCGGGGAGGGCTGTGACGTCATCTGCGTCAAAGCCGCAGTTGGCGATGGCGGTCTTGATCTGTTCAATATCGGTACGGTCGGACAGGAACTTAACCCGGGTCTCCCCTTTTCTAAAAAAGACCATCACTTCCAGGAGGCCATCTTGACGCTTCAGGTAGGTTTCCACCCTCCCCTTGCAGGCTTCACAAAGGATGTCGGGAGTCTTGATGATCTTGGTCTGAACGGATTTGATCTGACCCTGGGCGGGAACCAATAGGCACCCAATACAGGCCAGTAAAAGGCAGAAACGTATCATTTGGGATTGATTTATTTTCCCCAGGTAGCGGGACTTTCCCGCCAGTCCAACAGGATCTTTTGTTGTTCCGGAGTCACTAATCCCCGCAGGATCGCACGCTCGATGAGTGCCGGATAATTCGATAAGGTTACGCATTTAAGGTTAGCGGAAGCAAAGGCGGTATCGGCAGCTGGAAATCCATACGTAAACAAGGCCACCATTCCTACCACGTTCACGCCGGCTTGGCGCAAAACATCCACCACCTGCAGGGAACTTTTACCGGTCGATATCAAGTCTTCGACAACAACGACGGACTGACCGGGTGCAAGGTCCCCCTCGATCTGATTACCCAGCCCATGCTCCTTGGGTTTGGGACGTACATAACAGAACGGTAGTTTTAACTGATCAGCGGCCATGGCTCCCCAGGCGATACCTGCAGTAGCCACCCCGGCCAGTACCTCCGCCTCAGCGAACTGCTCGAAAATCACATTGGCCAATTCACTTTTCAAAAAATCCCGTTCGTACGGATGAGCCAAAACTTTTCGATTGTCGCAGTAAATGGGACTTTTCCACCCGCTGGCCCACGTAAAGGGGGCATCCGGACTTAATTTTACGGCGCGGACCTGCAGTAATTTATCCGCCACCACTGATGCATTATCCATGACTCAAATGTATCGGAAAACAAAACCCGGCATGTCAATCTTTATCCACCACGGACCCGCGACCCTGAAGATCCAATCCACCGATCAGCCCGCATTTGCCTCTTCCCCCGCCGTGATTGAAAAAGCAATGAAAGACCTGATCGCGTTCAGACAACCGGACTCCCCTCTGCTCACGCTCAATATAGAGGACACCCTTTCCCGATTGGCTACCCGCTTTCGATGGATCGAAGCAGCCGGAGGCATCATTAAAGACAAGGCAGGAAAGATCCTGCTGATCCATCGGCGGGGACATTGGGATCTCCCCAAAGGCAAGATCGACGAAGGCGAAACACCCCAGGTAGCTGCTGTCCGGGAAATTCAAGAGGAGACGGGCCTGAGTCAACTGATAGAACTAGAAGCATGCTCTCCTACCTATCACATCTACCCGATGCAGGAACATTGGTTTTTAAAGAAGACCCATTGGTTCCAGTATGAAATGCGTACCGACCAGCCGCTGCTTCTCCAGACAGAAGAAGACATCACAGATGCAAGATGGATGGATACCGATGAAATCCGGTTAGTTTGGATGGAAATCTATCCCTCGCTAAAACCTCTGCTCGAAAAGATTATCGGGTGATGGAACGCGCGACGCGCTCGGGTAAAAAAGGTGAAGCATCGCCCCCGTTCCGAAGAATATCGCGGACGATCGTAGAGGCCACCGAAGTGTACTTGGGCTCCCCCGTCAGAAAAATAGTTTCAATGGAGCGATCCATCGTACGGTTGGCATCCGCAATGGTCTTTTCGTACTCAAAATCGCTGACATATCGTATGCCCCTCAAAATAAAATGGGCGCCAATGGATCGACAAAAATCAACGGTCAGTCCCTCATAGATCGCTCCCTCCACCCGCGGATCGTTTTCATACAATTCCCTGATCCATTGCAACCGCTGCTCCGGTGTGAACATCGGGGCTTTGGCCGCGTTCAGTCCGATCCCCACCACGATCTTGTCAAACAAGGGAAGGGCCCGGTCGATGATATCGACATGACCCAAGGTCACCGGATCGAAGGTCCCCGGAAATAAACAAATGCGGCTCATGGATTAAAGCTACGCAATATTGCGATTGGAGAGTAAATAGAGCACGGCCATGCGAACGGCCACGCCGTTTTCAACTTGCTGCAAGATGATGGACTGATGGGAGTCGGCCACGTCGCTGTCCAGCTCCACGCCCCGGTTAATAGGGCCAGGATGCATGATCGTCACGGGCTTGGGCAAGCCATCCAGCAACTCGCGGTTGATGCCGTAATGCAGCCGATACTCCCGCAGCGACGAGAACAACACCTGATTCTGTCGTTCCAATTGGATCCGGAGTACATTGGCCACCTCACACCACTCCAAGGTCTCTTTCAGGTTATAACTGACCGTCACGTTCCAGGCCGCTTGGATGTATTTGGGGATCAGGGTGGGCGGACCGCAAACGACCACTTCCGCACCCATTTTGTTCAGCAGATGAATGTTGCTTTGCGCCACCCGGCTGTGGAGTATATCGCCGATGAGGGCCACTTTTCGTCCTTTTAAATCCCCGAATTTCTCTTGTATGGAGAAGGCATCCAGCAGGGCTTGTGTGGGATGTTCATTGATGCCATCGCCGGCGTTGATGATCGCTGCCGGAATATGCTGCGCCAGAAAATGAGGGGCCCCGGTGGCACTGTGCCGGATCACGACCATGTCCACTTTCATGGACAAGATATTGTTCACGGTATCGAGCAGGGTTTCTCCCTTGGCGGCCGAGGAACTGGAGGCTGCAAAGTTCAACGTATCGGCACTCAAACGTTTTTGAGCGAGTTCAAAGGAAAAACGGGTCCGGGTGGAATTCTCATAAAAAAGGTTCACGATCGTAACATCGCGAAGGGACGGAACTTTTTTTACGGGTCGTTGTAAGACTTCCTTGAATTGTTCAGCCGTAGATAAAATAAGGGAGATGTCTGAGGGGGTCAGTTCTTTGATGCCCAGCAGATGGCGGGTGGATAGTTGCATCAAAGGACGAAATTAGAAAAAAATCAGGAATCGCGTAAAATCAAGTTCTGGCCACCTCCGTCAGCGGTCACCAGTTTTACTTTTTGGTCCTTGGTGGTGGGAATGTTAAGTCCCACGTAATCAGCCTGTATTGGGAATTGACGGTGCTCTTTCCGGTCGGCCAAAACAAGGAGTTCGACCCGCTGTGGGCGGCCATAATCCAACAGCACATCCAGAGCCGCCTTGATGGTTCTACCCGTAAAAAGCACATCATCGATCAGGATCACATTTTTCTCTTCGATCGAAAAAGGAATGTTCATCCGATCCGGTGCCAGAATAGACGTCCGAAAATCATCGCGATAGAAGGTAATGTCCAGCAACCCCAACTCCAGGTCCTTCAAGCCCGGCTGCTGACGAAGGGCTCGTACCAGATCCCAACCCAATACCACCCCACCCTGCTGCACGCCGACCAACACGGTATTATCCAGACCGGGATGTTTGGCCAGCAAGGCCTGGGACAGCGAATCAACCGCTGCCAGGTATTGCGTATGATCGAGAATAGTCTTCATTGGTATTGGCACAAATTACTGCTCTTGCAGGAAAGGATAGCGATAATCGGTGGGCGGATTGAAAGTTTCTTTCAAGGTGCGGGCACTCAACCAACGCATTAGGTTCAAGGCTGATCCGGCCTTATCGTTGGTACCACTGGCCCGGGCGCCTCCGAAAGGTTGTTGTCCCACTACCGCTCCCGTTGGCTTGTCATTGATATAAAAATTACCAGCGGCTTGACGCAGACGGGTGGTAGCCCGATCGATCGCAGCACGGTCCTGTGCCAGGATGGATCCGGTCAGCGCATAGGGCGAGGTACTGTCTACCAGATCCATCGCCCGCTCGAATTGTCCGGCCGGGTATACATAGATCGTGAGCACCGGACCAAAGATCTCCTCGCACATGGTCAGGGAACGCGGGTTCTTGGTCTCGATGACCGTGGGCTGAATGAAATAACCCAGTTTCTTGTCGCATTTCCCGCCCACCAGGATCTCGCACTTGGGATCCTTTTTGGCGGCGTCTATATATTTTTTGATGCTGTCAAAACTCTTCTCATCGATCACGGCATTGATGAAATTGCGAAAGTCCTCTACCGAACCCATTTGAAAACTTTTGACACCGGCCACCAATTTTTTCTTCACCTCCTCGGCTATGTTGGAGGGGATGTACGCACGAGAGGCTGCCGAACATTTTTGCCCCTGATACTCAAAAGCGCCCCGCAACAGCGCCGTAGCCACCACATCCGGATCGGCAGAGGCGTGTGCGAGCACAAAATCTTTTCCACCCGTCTCCCCCACGATGCGGGGGTAAGACCTATACTTGGGCATATTCTTTCCGATGGTCTCCCACATCTGATTGAACACGCCAGTCGAACCGGTGAAATGCACCCCTGCAAAATCGGGATGGGTGAAGCAAACATTTCCAACGGTTGGACCGCTCACATAAATAAGGTTGATCACCCCGTCGGGCAAACCTGCCTCCTTTAATATTTTCATGAAAAGTTGAGCGGAATATACTTGCGTGTACGCGCATTTCCAGACTACCACATTCCCACAAAGCGCAGCAGAGGTAGGCAGATTTCCACCGATCGCCGTGAAATTAAAGGGTGATACGGCCAGCACGAACCCTTCCAGGGGACGATACTCCATCCGGTTATGCACCCCGAGCGAACTGATCGGTTGTTGCTTATAGATCTCCGATAGGAAATGCACATTGAACCGTAAAAAATCGATCAGTTCACAAGCCGCATCGATCTCCGCCTGAAAAGCGTTCTTGCTCTGTCCAAGCATCGTGGCGGCATTGATATAGGGACGATATTGGGTCGCCAATAGATCTGCTGCCTTCAAGAAAATATGTGCCCGCTGCTCCCAAGGCATGGCCGACCAAGAGGCACGTGCCGCCAAGGCTGCGTCAATGGCCATTTTCACATGCTTCTCCTCTCCCAAATGAAACTTCCCCAACAGATGTCCATGTTCGTGCGGCGGTCGCATCTCACCCAAACGACCGGTGCGTACCTCTTTGGAACCGATGTACATGGGCACATCGATCACTTGTGATTTCAGTTCCTTCAACGCTTTTTTAAGCGCGAGCTTTTCGGCCGAACCGGGACTGTAAGAGAGAACGGGCTCGTTGGCGGGGAGGGGGTAGGAGAAGGTGCCGTACATTAGATAAGTTTGAAAGTTTGGGTAGTTTGGGCAGTTGGAGTTATCAGTTAGTTTCAGTTTCTTTTTCGGTCATGAGGTAGGCTTTGATGAAGCCATCGAGTTCGCCGTCCATCACGGGTTGTACGTTTCCGGTTTCAAAATCGGTGCGGTGGTCTTTGATCATTTTGTAAGGATGAAAAACATAGGAGCGGATCTGGCTCCCCCACTCGATCTTTTTCTTCTTTGAATTGGCCGCGTCTTTGAGTTCGTTGCGCTTGCGCAATTCTTCCTCGTACAGCCGGCTCTTGAGCATCTGCATGGCCTTCTCGCGGTTGCCCAGCTGGGTTCGCTCGGTCTGACAAACCACTACCATTCCCGTGGGCAGGTGCGTGAGCATGACCTTGGTCTCCACTTTGTTTACGTTCTGTCCGCCGGCGCCTCCGCTTCGGGCCGTTTCCATTTTCACATCGGCATCCTTGATCTCAATGTTGATGGTATCATCTACCAACGGATAGACGAATACCGAACTGAAAGAGGTATGTCGACGGGCGTTGCTGTCGAACGGAGAGATACGAACCAACCGGTGCACCCCATTTTCTGATTTCAAAAATCCGTAAGCAAAAGGTCCGTCGAATTGCAACGTAGCCGTTTTGATGCCGGCACCATCGCCCCAGACCCAGTCCAGTTCCGTCACCTTCCATCCCTGTCGCTCGCCATACATGCGATACATACGGGCCAGCATCTCCGACCAATCCTGGCTTTCCGTACCCCCGGCACCGGAGTTAATTTGCAAGACGGCCGGCAATTCATCCTCGGGCTCGTTTAGAGTGGCTTTGAATTCCGCATCGTCAAGTCCGTTCATCGCCTGATCAAAAGCAACCTGGGTTTCCTCTTCCGTGGCATCACCGGCTTTCCAGAATTCGAACAGCACGGCAAAGTCCTCTACCGACCGCTCGGTCGACTCGTACAGATTAACCCAATATTCGTTTAGCTTGATGTTTTTGAGGATCTCGGTGGCACGCTTGTTATCGTCCCAAAATCCGGGGCTCAGGGAGAGCTGTTTGTCCTGCGCTATCTTTTGAAGTCGGTTCTCGACGTCAAAGAAACCTCCTTATCCCGAGTACGCGGGACCGCATATCATGTAATTTTTAGATAGTCAGGTGGCACAGATAACCCTAAAGGAAGGAAAAAATGCTACAAGCCGATAAGCCGGATTCTGTCGAGGGTCATCATTGATCTGTCCCGGTCGTTACCGATCGGGCTCAAGCTGCCTACCCTGTACCTCGGGCGAGCCGCCCTCAAACGGTACTTTCCGTGGCATTTCAGCATGCAAGGTTTACCCAAGACCATGGTTACCCATGTTCCCCGTGGGCCCTTACCCCACGTTTTCACCTTTGCCAACCGGTTGCCCGGTCGGTAGTTATTTTCTGTGGCACTCGCTGTTTTCGATTGCTCGAAACCCGGCTATTCACCGGTGCATGGCTCTGTGCTGTCCGGACTTTCCTACCCCGCTGGAAGCGCGGGATCGATGACCTGGCTTGTAGCCGGGCAAAGGTACGAAAAAGCCGACGCGTCCAGGCCTACGATGCCAAGTGACTGTGCCGATAACCGTATAGGAAATAGATCAACAAGCCTCCTCCCATCCAGCACAAAAACCAGATCCAGCTAACGGCCGGGATCTCGATCATCAAATACATGCAGGATAAAACACCCAGAATGGGAATCAGTGAGTATCGTCGACGGAACGTAATGACCGATAGATACAAACCGATCAGCAGATAAACCAGAAACAGGTATTGCATCAGCGATAGCTTGCTCCAATTACCGTCGCGCAGTTGAACCAGGCTCTCCCCCACCCGATCTTGAAAAAGATAGATCAACCCGGCAAACAAAACTGGAACGATCCATTGTCCATTGATATAGGGAAGGGAAAATTTACCGGGCTCGGGTTTGACTTTTGGCAAGAACAACACGCCGGCCGAAACAAGCACAAAAGCAAAAAGCGTACCGATACTCGTAAGGTCCGTTACCAATCCGCTGCGGATCAACATGGCGCCGATCCCAATGAAAATACCGGTCACGATCGTGGCAAAAGCCGGCGTTTGATAACGCGGGTGAACCTGCTGGAATTTTTTGGGGAGAAGTCCGTCCCGACTCATACTCATCCATATCCGAGGCTGACCGATCTGAAACACCAACAGCACGGAGGTGGTTGCTACGATCGCACTGGCCGAAATGATCTTCTCGATCCACGGCGCTCGGTTTTCAAAGACAAAGGCTAAGGGATCGTTCACCCCCTCGAAACGGTCGTATCGTTCTATGCCCGTCAGCACCAACGTGATGAGTATATACAACACCGTACAGATGAGCAGTGAATAGATCATGCCCCGGGGCATGTCTCGTTTGGGATCTTTGCATTCTTCGGCCGTTGTCGAGATCGCATCAAAACCGATATACGCATAGAACACCGCCGATACCCCTTTCAACACCCCTTCAAATCCGTTCGGAAGAAAGGGTTGCCAATTATTGGTATCAACAAAGAACGCACCGGCTATGATCACAAAAATGATCACCCCGATCTTGAAAAGCACCATGGCATTGGCCGATTGTTTGCTTTCCTTGATGCCGATATAGGATAGCCAGGTCACTAGTAATACAATACAGAGCGCCGGGAGATTGAAAAATATCTTATAGCCAAGCAAACGGGGCGCCTGCTCGTAAGATTCCACCGCAAAACGGTACGACGCCAGTTTACCCGCATCGGTAATGCCGGCAGCATTGGCCAGCGCTTCAATAGAATCCCGATAAGCATTGGTCGCGGTTTCCGGATCGATCAATAACCAGCCGGGCAGGTGAATATCAAAGACGTGCACCAATAAATTATTAAAATATCCGCTCCAGGAAATGGCCACCACCATATTACCAATGGCATACTCAAGTATCAGGGCCCAGCCGATGATCCAGGCAATTAACTCCCCGAACGTCACATAAGAGTAAGTATAGGCACTTCCCGCCACCGGCACGCGGCTGGCAAACTCAGCATAGCAAAGGGCCGAGAAGCCACAGGTTAAAGCAGTGATCACAAAGAGCAGGGTGATACCGGGTCCGCCTTGATAGGCCGCCCCTCCGATCGTGGAGAAGATACCGGCACCGATCACGGCGGCGATCCCAAGAAACGTGAGATCCCGCACGCCTAAGATGCGCTGCAGACCCTTGCCGCTTTTTTGATGTTCGTCGTATTGCGCCTGGATGGATTCGATGGATTTTTTCCGAAAGAGGTTGGATAGCATGTGATGGGGTTAATGCTCGCGTTGGATCAGATAGTGAGCGAGGTTGATCAAGGGTTGTTTGCGGGCCGACAAAACAGCAATGTCGTCAAGTGCCTGCATCGATTCATCGAGAAAACGTTGTTTCAGCTCCAAGGCCCAGGCATCTACGCCGGTCTCCCGATAGAGTGTCAGCACTTGTGCCACTTTATCGGCCGGCTGACTTTGTAGTAATTCATTCAACTTGGCTGCTTGAGAAGTATTGGCCATTTCCAAGGCATGGATCAGCAGAAAGGTCTTTTTATTGGCCAGGATATCGCCACCCACTTGCTTACCGAATTTGGACGGATCGCCGAAGGCATCCAGGTAATCATCCTGTACCTGAAAGGCCAGACCCAACTTGCGTCCGAACTCATACATCCGGTCCTGGTTGCGCTGGGTGGCACCGCCCAGCAGCGCACCCATTTGAAGACTGGCAGCCAACAGCACCGACGTTTTCAATTCGATCATGCGCAGGTACTGCTCGAGCGATACGTGTTCCATCGTTTCAAAATCCATGTCGAGCTGCTGTCCCTCACACACTTCCCGGGCCGTTTGATTGAAGAGGTGCAGGAGCGAGGGCAAATGACTCGATCCGATCCGATTCAGGTACTCATAGGATTTGATCAGCATCACATCGCCGGCGAGGATGGCGGTGTTGACACCGTATTGTGCCGGCACGGTGGGCAATCCTCTTCGCAGCGGAGCCTGGTCCATGATGTCATCGTGAATCAGCGTGAAGTTGTGAAACAATTCAATGGCGATGGAAAGCTGCCAGGTCTCTTCGGTGATATCATCGAACAGTTCATGCCCCATCAAACACAACACCGGCCGGATCCGTTTGCCGCCCAACTGCAGGAAAGTGCGGTTGGGGTCGTAGAGAGAAGCGGGCGATGCCGGGAAATGATCGGAGGCAAATCGCTGCGAAAAGAGTTGAGAGAGATCTTCAAAGGAGCGCATGCGACAAAATAACCATCATTTCGGGTTTTTTGGCTTTCCGGCTTTTGTTTTTTTCGTTGTTGCCGCCAGCGGAGAGGCCCATTCATAATCCAACTGACGTTTGGCGAGGTTGGCCGAAACGACCTTGATGCGAACCTTATCACCCATACTGAATCGGAGTCCGGTGCGCATTCCCAGCAGACAATAATCCGATTCGACATGTCGAAAATCGTCCACTTCATACAAGGATTGCGCGGAAACCAAGCCTTCGCATTTATGGTCGACCGTTTCTACCCAAAAACCGAAGGAGGCTACGCCACTGATCACGCCGTCGAATTCCTGACCGAGGAATTGCTGCATATATCGAACCTGTAAATATTTATTGGAGGCCCTTTCCGCTTCCATGGCTCCCCGCTCCCGCTCGCTGCAATGCAGGCATTTGTCGGCCATCTTTTTATCGAGCTGGGGCTTGCCCTTCAATACTTCAAAGAGTTGCCGATGTACCAGCACATCGGGGTAACGGCGGATGGGGGAGGTAAAATGGCAATAGTGTTCAAAGCCAAGTCCGTAGTGCCCTACGTTCTCGATGGTATACTTGGCCTTGGCCATGGTGCGGATCCCCAATTGTTCCAGCACGTGTTGTTCGGGTCTTCCTTGTACGTCTTGCAACAATTGGTTGAATGAGTCGGTGATCGACTCCGGCGAGGAAAGATCGAATCCGTGTCCGAATTTTTTGGCGAAGGCCACAAAGGGTAAGAGTTTTTCGCGATCCGGGTCGTCGTGCGTCCGATACGGAAAAGGCAAGGGCTTTTCCTGTATACGAACCTTGCCCAGGTATTCGGCCACCGCCCGGTTGGCCAGCAGCATGTATTCTTCGATGAGCTGATGGGCCTCCTTGCTTTCTTTGATGGTGATGCCAAGCGGGGCTCCGTTTTCATCGAGTTGAAAACGAACCTCCTGGGAGGAAAAATTGATCGCACCGTTCGCAAACCGCTGGGAACGGAGTTGACGGGCCACCCGGTTGAGGGCAAGCAGCTGATCAACGTAGATCCCCTCCCGTGTTTCGAGGATCTGCTGCACTTCCTCGTAGGTGAATCGGTGATCGGAGTGTATGAGCGTTTTTCCCAGCCAGGTTTTTCGGATGAGGCCGGTTTCTCGGTGCATCTCGAAAACAGCCGAGAAGGTGAGCTTATCTTCTTTGGGGCGTAGCGAGCAAAGTACATTGGAGATATGCTCGGGAAGCATGGGCAGTACGCGATCGGGCAGGTATACCGAAGTGGCCCGCTCATAGGCATCTTCATCGAGGGAGGTATCGGCTTGCAGGTAATGACTAACGTCTGCGATGTGCACTCCCACCTCGATCCACTCTCCCTCCAGGTATTGAAGCGAGAGGGCATCATCAAAATCGCGGGCATTGACCGGATCGATGGTGATGGTAAAAACGTTTCGAAAATCCTTTCTCGACCGTAGCTCTTCGTCCGAAAGGTGTTCCGAAATACGAGCCGCTTCTTCCTGGGCTTCATCTGAGAATTCGAGGGGAAAACCAGCGTCGAGCAGGATATTTTTCATGGCGATCTCCTGCGGTTCCTCTTCGGTCAGCAAGGCAATCACTTCGCCGGTTGGTCGCCCACCCGCTTCTTTTTCCCATTCGGTCAGCCGAACCAGCACCCGATCACCAGCAACGCCCCCATTGAGTTTGGAGGAAGGGATATAGAGATCCGGCATGGGTTTATCGTACTCCGGCACCAGGAACATCCCGCGTTTTCCCCCTTCCAGGGTGCCGATGAATTCGGTTCGTCTCCTTTTAATCACGCGACGGACGGTGCCTTGCATTCGTCTCCCGCCGGCACGCAGCTGTTTCACACCTACTTCGACCAGGTCGCCGTGCAAGGCCGTCTGAAAATCACCCGGACGGATCAAAATATCCATATCCATTCCGGTGACCCGTACATAGCCCACGCCGGAGCGAGTGATGTCGAGTGTTCCTTTCAGCACATTGGGTAGTGCACGGGCTTGTTTGGCCTGTTTGATTCGCTTGTTGTTTTTTCTACCCATGAGTAGTCATCTTTTGATCGGCCAGGTATGTCCGAATGAGTTGTTGGAAAGCAGGCTCTTCTCCGAACAGAAATTGATGTTGGTAATCGGTCACATACACAGGTAGGTCCTGCATCTCCTGAGCAAAGGGTGAGAGCCGTACGGCATCCTTGGCCGTCGTCAGGATCCAGGCATCGGCATTTTGCATCCGACGGTATTGTTCGCGGATCTCCCGTATATCATGGATGTTGAATAGGTGATGATCCGAAAACGGCATGAACTGATAACTCGCGGCTTCCTGCTCCATCCAGGATTTGAGCAGGGCGGGATTGGCAATGCCTGTGACCAGCAGTACTTCCTGTTGGCGAGGCGACCGAGTGTTAGAGAAATGTTGCCAGTGACGGGGCTTCTCCAACACCTGGGTCGTAAAAAAGATCCGTTGGTGTGATAAGGGGGCGATTTCCTGACGGATCGCAGTCGCTTCTTGCGGATCGAGATCGGAGGGACATTTGGTTACCACGAGCACTTCGGCCCGACGATAGCTTCTCCGCTCATCGCGCAGATCGCCGGTCGGCATGAAGAAATCACGGGTGAACAAGTTGTGATAATCGGTCAGCAGGATGTGATAACCCGGACGAATCGAACGGTGCTGATGGGCATCGTCGAGCAGAATACAACGTACCCCGGGGCGGTCTTGCAGCAGCTGCGGAATGGCCAGGATCCGCTGCTCGCCTACGGCAACTGATAGCTGCGGAAAGCGTTGATATAAGAGCAGGGCCTCATCGCCGATCTCTGCTACGGTGGAATCAGGCTTTGCTAAGCGGTAGCCGCGGGAGCGTCGCTTATAGCCCCTGCTTAATACAGCCAGGGTCTCCGGCGTGCCGATAAATTGAACCAAATACTGAATGAAGGGAGATTTTCCCGTACCGCCCACGGCCAGGTTGCCCACGCTGATCAGCGGTAATCCAAAAGAAACGGATCGCAGGATATTATTATCGTACAACCAATTTCGGATGAATATGATCAATCCATAAAGCAGTGCGATCGGAAAGAGCAGCAACCGAAAGGAGCGTAAAAATATCTGTGGGAACAGCATGGGACTATTCAACAAAGGTAGTCATTCAACTACGCATCCTCGGTGTGGGACTGGTCAGCCGGCCACAGAAATGTCGTGAACAGGGTCGTTCCATAATGACGTTCTGCGGCAAATCCAGGAAAGGATTGATATTGGTTTCGGGGCGTATGCTCAAGAATGAAACGGCCGCCGGGGCGAAGGAGCTTTCTTTCCCAAATGATCCGGGGCAGATCATCGATCTGGGTCAGGGCATAGGGCGGACCGGCGAAGATCAGGTCGAACCGCTCCGTACAGGTGGCCAGAAACTTGAACACATCCATTTTCAATACCTGCATGCCGGTAATACCCAACTGATCGGCCGTTTTACGAATGAAGGCATACTGAGTAGGATCTTTTTCAACGATGGTCAGGTCGCTCACACCCCGAGAGGCCAGTTCATAGCTGATACTGCCGGTTCCGCCGAACAAGTCGAGTGTTCTTAATTCCTCAAAATCCAGCTGATGCTGCAAACTGTTGAATAGTCCCTCTTTGGCCAGGTCGGTCGTAGGCCGGGTATGCGGCATGTGTGCAGGAGGATGAAATCGTCTGCCCCCGTATCGTCCGCTGATTATGCGCATGAAAAAATATCTTCCAAGGGGGTGTACCAATGGGCGGGATGATCACCGGGCAACTTCTTCCAGGTGGATTCGCGGGTATGCAACTGGGGAAAACGTTGACGCAAGGGATCGAGGCAGGGCGAGTCGAGCGACCAATCACCGCTCAAAGTCAGGTTCAACCGATCGGTTGGAAGATCATATTTTGCAGCCAACAGGGAAAGCACGTACAGGAGGTCATCCGCATGGGAGATGGGGTGCGGCTGACCATAGAGGAAGCGTTCTGATTGCCACAAAGAGAACCAGCAGATTTGCCCCACCCGAAGGATCTCCAATTGAGGACCGGTGGCAGGACGCTCCCGCACCGAGAATACCGAGCAGTGTTTATACTCGAGGGAATTGGTGTGTTGGTTCAGTTGATGAAGGATCTGTTGCGGAACACGTACCGAGGCGGTCGCGTCGGCCGATACGATCTGATCGTTGATCCAACTATGACCTGCTTTATCAGGCCAACCAGTGGTCGGTCCGTGCGAAGCCGGCACCTCCGCATCCAGCGAAGTCGGTGTCCAAAACCATTCCGGCAATAAGAAACAGACCCGAATCTTTCGGATCTCCGTCCGTTCCGTAAAAATCGCCTTGGCCCGCTGGCTAAAAAAATCAGGTTTGTAGAGATCCAGGTCGGACCACTCCGTCTGTAACAAAAAACGGTTGAATGGATCGATGGCTGCCGAGGCGTAACGATCGGGACCGATAAGCAGGATCCAGGTATCGGGCTGACAAGAAGGATTATATGTTAACGAATCGTAGGCCATGATTTGATACGGCTGCAATAATAGACAAAATTAAATTGCCTAGGTTTGCCGTTCACTACATGAGTGCTTTATCTACCGATTCCCTGCAGGTCTCCAACTCGTACCGACAGATCTGGAAAATGGCACTGCCCATCAGCTTTGCCATCTTCATTCCTCAGATAAATTTTTTCATCAACACGATCTTTCTCGGACATTATACCCAAGATTCGCTGGCAATCGCGGCCGGAGGCATCACCGGCGTCTACTATTTGATCTTCGCGGCCATTGGGTATGGACTCAATAACGGGCTGCAAACCCTGATCGCCCGCCGGGCGGGACAAGATCAACCCCAGGAGATTGGAAAACTTTTCACACAAGCACTCTGGATCGGCATCGGCCTCTCTGTGCTGGGTATCACCCTGACCTATACGATCACCCCGATGATCTTTCGAAGCCTGCTCAACGATCCGGTGTTGTGTGAGAAATCGATTCACTTTCTACAGATCCGGATCTGGGGTCTACCCCTACTCTACATCTATCAATTGCGTAACGCCTTGCTGGTAGGCATCAACCAAAGCCGGTGGCTGGCGGTAGGCACGCTGGCAGAAGCAGCGACCAATGTGGTTTTTGACTACTTGCTCATTTTCGGGAACGGCGGTTTTCCGGAATGGGGATTCAACGGAGCGGCCATCGCCTCCATCCTGGCAGAGGGTGTGGGATTGATCACGATCTATGCGGTCATCAGCAACCGGGGCATCAGCCGTCAGTTTCAATTATTCCGCGAACCAAGATTGAATCGGGTTTACGTCGGACATATCCTCGAGGTTGCCGCCCCCTTGATGTTTCAAACCGCCATCAGCATCATCAGCTGGCAATACTTCTTTTTGCTCATTGAACACCACGGCAGCACCGCTTTGGCGGTCTCCAACGTGATGCGACATTTATTCGGACTGCCGGGTTGTTTGACCTGGGCCTTTGCCACCACCACCAGTACCATGGTCAGCAATTTGATCGGACAAGGCCGCAGCGAGGAGGTGCCCTTGCTGATCCGGCGCATCTTAACCCTGAGTGTTAGCATGATCTTGATCGTGTGTTTGCTGTTGAATATTTGGCCGGAGTTGTTCTTATTGCCATTCGGACAAACGAAAGCTTTTGTTGCGGAAGCCATCCCCGTATTGCGGGTAGTGACCGGTGCCATGGTACTCATGGCCTTCGGAACTGTTTTCCTGAACTCGGTGACCGGATCGGGCAATACCCGCGTCACGTTCCTGATCGAAGCCGGGGCAATCGTCGGTTATTGTATCTATGTATATCTGACCGCCGAGTATTTCGACTTACCGATACGGATCATCTGGATGAGTGAATGGCTCTACTGGTTGAGCATGTTCATTCCAGCCTGGTGGTATATGCGGTCGGGCCGTTGGCGCAATAAAGTGATCTAGAAGCAGCGGTGCAGCTGAATTCCCAAGCGGCCATCCAATCCGGCCACCGGCGGAGAGATCTTCTGGATATGTATTTTGAGTTCACTCACTTGTGAAAATCGGGCGTGTAACTCACCCAAGATCGACTGTGCTAAATCTTCCAGCAGTTTTCGGGGATTTTCCATTTGCGCCTTCAGCATCTCGTAAACAATTGTGTAGTCGATGGTCTGCTCCAAATTCTCCAAGGCGTTGTCGGGTTCGGGATAGGTAACCCACAGGTCTACCTGAAACGGCTGGCCCTGTTGTGTTTCGGAGGCATACCAACCATGATAAGCGAAAAAACGCAGGTCGAGCAAACTAAGGGTGATCTGTCCGGGCATAGCATCAATGAAATCCAGCGGCACTTAAATAACGTTCAGCATCCAGTGCGGCCATACAACCACTGCCCGCTGCGGTCACTGCTTGTCGGTACGTTTTGTCTTGCACGTCGCCGGCCGCAAAGACACCGGCAATGTTGGTGCGGGAAGTGCCAGGTATGGTTTTGATGTAACCAGCCTCATCCATTTCCAGCCAAGGCTTGAAAATATCCGAGTTGGGTTGATGGCCGATGGCCACAAAAAAAGCGCTGACGGTTAAGTCGGTCGACTGACCGGTCTCTGTATTTTTTATCCGCACACCCGATACCGTCTTCTCACCCAATACTTCTTCGGTGACGGAATGCCAGTACACCTGAATGTTGGCGGTTTTCAGCACGCGGTCCTGCATGATCTTACTGGCGCGCATCTCTCCGCGGCGAACAATCATATTTACCTTTGAGCAGATCTTGGACAGGTACAGTGCCTCCTCTGCGGCCGTATCACCGGCCCCTACAATGGCCACTTCTTTTCCTTTGAAGAAGAATCCATCGCATACGGCACAGGCGCTGACGCCGTGTCCGTTCAGACGTTGTTCGCTTTCAAGCCCAAGCCACTTGGCACTGGCACCGGTGGAGATGATAACCGAATCGGCCTCGATCCATTTTTCCTCATCGATCTGCACCCGGTGTGTTGGACCGGTAAAATCAACCGCGGTGGCCAACCCATATCGAATGTCGGCTCCCATTCGGGCCGCTTGCTTTTCAAAATGGACCATCATATCTGGACCTTGTATGCCATCGGGATAACCGGGATAGTTTTCTACTTCGGTGGTGATGGTAAGTTGCCCACCCGGCTGGATACCCTGATATAAAACAGGCTTGAGTCCGGCGCGGCTCGCATAGATCGCTGCCGTATATCCGGCGGGACCCGATCCAATGATCAAACAGGAAACGTGCTCAGTTGCTGACATGAACCAAAATTATTTCCGGCGAAAATACGCGATTCGGTCCGCTCCTCCCCGGGTCTCAACGGGGAATGATCAGGCTGCGGTATTGCGCCGCATAGCCCCCAAAATAGCCCAGGGCGTTGCCTTGAATATTGGAGAGCACCCGGGTGGGGGAAGAAAAGGGATTTCCAATGCTGGCATAGGAGAATTCCATGGTTCGCCAAAAATCGAAGGTGGGCTTGTCGATGTTGCAAAGTTTGAATACCACGGTATCGCCACGATCGAAATAGGAATAGCCGTCCTCCAACTCGATTCCTCTGGGTACACCTCGCTCGATCTGTACATCGAACGAACTGCCGTCGATGAATTGATCGTCGAACACGGAATTAAGCCCCGGATAGAACGGGTCGCGGTTCTGTTTCGTATAGTACCGGATGTAATCGCCTAAACCCGGACGGTCGGTACCCCGGAACATCAGGGCGACTTTTTTCGGATCGTTCAATACGGGCGGGGCTGGCTTCCAATAGAAAGAAGCGATGCGGCGGGTCGTATCCGGTATACGGGTTGGTGCCGTGAACACCTCCCCGCCACTGCGAATGGTAAGGGTATAATTGGTTTTCAACTTACCCAGAAAAGCCGTGTTTAACTGTGCCGAGTCGATGCCGTAATAATACAGGGATACGCCCGGAAAAGGCTCTACCCGATATTCTTTCAGGCGATGTGTTTGCTGCCCGTTCGACATCACGACCTCGGCCCCGCGTACAAAGGTGCTGCTGAGGGCTGCCAGATCGATGGCAGCAAAATATTGAAAGCTACGGGTCAGGATCACCTGTGGCGGCTGATCGTTTTCAATGGTGGCTTCCACCACCAGTTTGGGCGGCACTTGGTCGAGATTCAGGTCCACCGCCTTTTCACAGGAAACCAGTCCACAGGCTACCCCTAAAACCAACCAAAACGATTTACTCATCATACGGTTACAAAAAATCCGGGGCATACACCCCGGATCGTTATACTTACTAACCCATTTTCATTTTATCCAAGGTAAGCCTTCAGCGCGCTGCTGTATCGTGCTTTCTGCAGACGCTTGATGGCACGTTCCTTGATCTGGCGGATACGCTCTTTGGTCAGATCGTATTTTACACCGATCTGCTCGATGGTAACCCCGTTTTCACCATCCAATCCAAAATAGGCATTCACGATCTCCGCTTCCCGAGGGGAAAGGGATTTCAGAACGCGGCGAATCTCGTTACGCAGGGAATCTTTCATAACCTCATCATCGGTATCGTCGCTTCCTTCCAACAAATCTCCCATGGCTACATCCTCCGCTTCGTGTACGGGGGCATCCAGGGAGGTGTGGCGCGTGTTGCTCTGGAAAATATTATTGATCTCGGTCTCGCTCATCTCCAGGAGTTCGGCCAGTTCCTCGGTGGAGGGCTCGCGCTCATGCTCCTGTTCAAAAGCCATATATGCTTTGTTGGCTTTGTTATATGTTCCGATCTTGTTCTGGGGAAGACGTACCAATCGGCCCTGCTCGGCCAATGCCTGCAGGATCGATTGACGGATCCACCAAACGGCGTATGAAATGAATTTAAAACCCTTGGTTTCATCGAAACGCTGAGCCGCTTTGATCAGTCCGAGATTCCCCTCGTTGATCAGATCGCTGAGCGAAAGCCCCTGGTGCTGATACTGCTTGGCCACGGAAACCACAAATCGCAAGTTGGCTTGTACCAGCTTATCCAACGCTCGTTGCGAATCAACCGGATTGTGGTGAGCCATTTTGATCCGCTGCGCAAGAGTGGTCTCCTCTTCTGGCGTGATCATTGAGATCTTGGAGATCTCTTGTAAATACTTTTCAACCGCCTGGGAATCACGGTTGGTAATCTGGGTAGCAATTTTTAATTGACGCATGGATCGATGTGGGTTAGTCTATCAACGTTAACTGACCAAAAAAGTTGTTGGAACGTTGCATG
Source organism: Chitinophagaceae bacterium (assembly GCA_964229195.1). Lineage (GTDB taxonomy): Bacteria > Bacteroidota > Bacteroidia > Chitinophagales > Chitinophagaceae > JJ008. Next base: position 18,828 of record CAXRAX010000026.1, read on the forward strand.
CGCACCAAAAAATAAACGCTTGATGCACAGGTGCAAAATTAACGAAAAAACTGCGAGGGGAAAAATGCCACAGCGGGGGGTAACCGATATCAGGCCCTCCGCTTTCTCAACCAAAACCAGAGGAATAAACCGGCCAAAAACAAGGAAGTGGAAATAACCTCCGCCTGGGTGGGCTGAAATCCAAAAAGATCCAATCTGTTATTTACCCGTATTTTTTCTATTAAAAAACGCTCTATTCCATTAAATATCAAATAGATAGCAAATATCTGGCCGGGAATTTTGACTTTTTTCCGGATCCCCATCAGCACCCCGAAGAGCAGGATGCAAGCTATGGCTTCGTAGAGGGGGGTGGGATAGGCAGCCAGTCCCAACTGGTAGCAATACTCTCCCCACATACCCGGGTCGCAACCGGCGATGGGGGTATCTGTCTTGAGTACATTATGGGCGTAATGAGAGGACCAGAGCCAATCGGGCAGAAAGCCGGGTTTTTCGCTGAGTTGGCTGGGAACACCCCAATCGCCGTCGCCAGCAAAATGACAACCCAGTCGACCCACGCCATAGGCCAGCATGAGTCCGGGTGCCGTTGCATCGTTCAGGTTATGGATGGAGATATTATTTTTTCGAGCATAGACCCAAATGGCCAAGGCCGCGCAGATCAATCCGCCGTACATGGTGAGTCCGGCCGGTGAGAAGAATGTTCCCAGGGGATCTTGCGTAAAGCTGTCCCATTCCTCAAAGATGGAAAAGATCTTGGCGCCCAATAAACCAAAGATCAGTGCCAGCATGGTGATCTCCCCTACCCGATCCTGTGGCCAGATGCGGATGATTCTTTTTTCGGGCTTATCGAGTTTACGCTGATTTTTTTCCCGCCATTTCAGGTAGGCAAACAACACCGCTACGGTGAGTCCCAGCAACCAACTGCCATCCGTGGAAAATAAAAAGGCCTGCGGATCGGCGGTTCGTTCTTCATCGAGGAAGAACAATGCCAGCAACTTGAACCCGAATAAAAATCCGATCAGAAAATTACTGAGCAATTCGCTCCAGCTGGCCGGTTCACCGATCGTGATCTCGGTTTCTGTAGGTTGAAATAACCCCGCCTTGCTTTTGCGGGCCAATTCACTCGACAACACCCAGGCGGCAGACAAAAACGCCAGTGCCACGAAGAAACCAAACGTATTGACAAAGCGCAGAAAGGGTAATTCCAGACCAAAAAGGTCCTTGAACGCGTAGTAGAGGTTTGGATACATGCGGCGGTAAGGTACGAAAGCGGAAACGATCAGCAGTATGCTTCAAAGGCCGCCCGCAGGTTTTCGGAGATCATGGAAGCGGAACGACCCTCGATTTGATGTCTTTCGATGAAATGGACCAACTGACCGTCCTTGAACAACGCAATGGCCGGAGAAGAAGGCGGATAGGGTTTCAGGTGCTCCCGAACGGCCTTTACCGCCTCGACGTCGAACCCGGCAAAGGAGGTGGTGAGAAAATCGGGTTTCTTACCCGTACCGCTGACCGCGTCGAGTACCCCCGGGCGAGCGGTTCCGGCCGAGCAACCACAAACCGAATTGATCATGACCAGGGTGGTACCGGCTTGGCCCATCTGCGCCTCTACGGCGGCGGGTGTCAATAACTCGGAAAAACCTTTTTCGGTCAATTCCTCTTTCATGGGTATGACGATCTCAGGGGGATACATAGTATTATTTTTCGCAAAGGTAATTTAAAAAATGGCTGTTTGCCGACCGAAACCGATCGATCAAAAAATCCTTTCACAAAACTTTTACACCTGCAGGACAAAGGCCCTGCAACGCCCGACGTTATCAATCCATCTACTATATCAGAAAACAAACGATCTCTTTCTCATAAGCAGTTGGTTTTGGTTAAAACCCTCCGTTTCCACGGAGGGTTTTCATTTTAGGAGCTTTTTGCGCTGCTGCTGCACCTCTTTGACAAGAACGGGAGATGCCCCTCCCCCGAATCGAGTCCTTATATAAGACAGCACCTCCGCGATCTCAACATCACTTAGGTGTTGGAAGGAGGCCATGGGACTATAATAATCTTCGTCTTGTACGACGATCGGTTCGTTGAGGCCTAGCAACAGGATCCTGATCAACCTCAACTTATCGCCGGAAACATAGTCCGTACCCACTAGCGGTGGTATCAACCGGGTTACCCCCTTACCGTCGGCTTGGTGACAGGAAGCACAGTGTTTTTGGTAAAGTGCTGCACCGCGTTTGTAAGTGGGATTTTTTTCTGGTTGGGCCATTGTTTCCGCGGCCGGGAGCAGCCCCAACAACAGAAAAGTCAACCGAATCCCTACCCTTGTCATTTTGTTTTGTACTCGATCTTCCAGACCATGCCACGGGCATCGTCCGATACATAGATTGATCCGTCCGGGCCCATGGCCAGTCCGCAGGGACGATGTTGGGCATCCCTGGGATTGGACACCTTCCCTTTGCCGGTAAAACCATCCGCAAAAATTTCCCAATCGCCGGCCACCTTCCCTCCTTTCATCGGAACAAAGACCACATAAAAGCCCTCTTGGATCTCCGGGCTGCGGTTCCAACTGCCATGGAAGGCAATGAAAGCCCCCTCCTGATACTTAGAGGGAAATTGATTCCCCCGATAGAAAAGTAATGCGTTCGGAGCCAGGTGACCCGGAAATCCCATCAATGGATTGAGTGCGGAGGGCGCTCCCTCTTTTTTCCCGTCACCGCCGTATTCAGGCGACAGGATCTTCTTTTTCTGAAATTGATCCCAGTATACATAAGGCCAACCACCATCGGCCCCTTTTGGTATCCGATAAAATGTTTCCGCCGGTAACTCAGCCCCCAACTTGGCGTCATAGATCTCCGGGTAATGCTGGTGTAACATGTCGCGACCATGAACGGTCACGAAAAGATCTTGCACAAAAGGATTCCAATCCAATCCCACCACATTGCGAAGTCCGGTGGCATACCTCACGCCCTCGGCATAGGACTGATCGATCTTATCTGTTCGAAATTGCCAAATGCCCCCGGCAGAATCGAGCAGAGTACAAGGCATCATGCCCGGAGAGCCCAGAAAACGATCGCGTACCTGACATACGTTAGAGGGCGCCCCGATGTTCACATACACAAAACCCTTGCCATCGAGTGTAATGGATTTGGAAGCATGCTGTCCTTTGTCGACCAACCCCTGTACGATCCGTTCCGGATTTTGAGGATCGACCGGATCTTGCTGATCATTTAACTTATATCGATAGATGGCCTGGTTGGAAGAAGCATACAGATACCCACCCCCCAGCGCAATACCGGTTCCCGGGTAGTTTCCGAACTGCAGCGTGTCGTCATACACGCCGTCGCCGTTCTTATCCCGCAACCGAATGATCCCAAAGCCCTGCTTGAGTCGTTCCAGTTTCAGGTACAGATCGCCATTCGGGTGCACGGCAATGTGTCTGACCCGACCCCAATTCGCCGCCACTTGCGTTGCCTCAAAACCAGCAGGCAATTGTAATGTAACCGGTGATTGTCCGCCGGCCAACAGGCCCAGCAGTTGAAGCGTCAACAAAAAAACAAGCTTACGCATATCAAGAATTTTTAAATGAATTTGATGCTTGAGCAGGTTGACATTCCTTTCGTCGGGTATCGATCAGATACTGGATCTGCCATTTTCCTTGTTGTCGAACCAATTGAAAGGAATTCACCCCGCAATGGCTGTATCGACCCTTGAAATAAAATTGATAGGGTGTCCAAACGGTCGCTAGCGGACCATCCACTTTGACCACTTCGAATCCAATGCGCTCGTCCAGTGCCCCGGCCGGCGTACGTGCAACACTGGACAGAAAGTCCGTAACCGACACTTGGATCAGTTCGGGTTCTGCATCCGGACGGGATTGGGTCGCTTCTAAATGAGCGGTAGGACTGAGTGCGGCCCGCATACCGGCCGTGTCGGAGGATCTCATCGCCTGGAAAAAATCAGTGATCACTTGCCGAACGGAATCCGCTGGTGTTTGGGCATACAATTCCGAAGCACCAAACAAAAGAACCAGGATAAGAAAACGCATGAAAATTTATTTATACCCCAGAATTTTCAGCATGCTTTGTGCCGTCTGCTGTTTGGCATAGACCCAGTCGGTGAGTTTGCCATTCCGGTCATAACCCACGATCACATGTTTGGGGGATGGGATCAGGCAATGTTTGATACCGCCGTATCCGCTTATCTGGTCCTGGTAGGCCCCGGTATGAAAAAAGCCCACGTACAAGGGTTCCCCTCCCCCATTTGTTTTGGGCAAGAAAACTTCATTGATGTGCTCCTCAGAATCATAATAATCATGGCTGTCGCAGGTAATACCGCCCAGCACCACCCGTTGATATTCCGAATTCCATTTGTTAACGGGCAACATGAGGAATTTCTCGCCGATGCCCCAGGTATCGGGCAAGGTGGTGATGAACGAAGAGTCGATCATGTACCAGGTTTCCCGGTCGTTTTGTACTTTCTCGGCGATCACGCTGTAAATATGGGCCATGCTCTCACCTACAGTAAAGCTTCCGAATTCCGTATAAATGTTGGGCATCGGCACTTTTGCCTTCTTGCAAGCGGCCTTGATGTTGCCTACGATCTCGTTGATCATGAACTGGTAGTCGTATTCAAATCCAAGGTTGTGTTTGATCGGGAAACCGCCGCCGATGTTGATCGAATCCAGTTCCGGACAGATCTTTTTTAACTGACAATAGAGATTCACCACCTTGTTCAGCTCACTCCAGTAATAGATATCGTCCTTGATGCCCTTGTTCAGGAAGATATGGAGCATCTTAAGTTGAAATTTCGATTCATACCCTTCAATTCGATCCACATAAAATTCCAGTATGTCTTTGGCGCGAATGCCCAGCCGGGAAGTATAGAAGGGGAAATTCGGCTCTTCCTCCGCGGCCACGCGAATACCTAATTTGAAAGGTACTTTGACGGATTGGGCATAGTCCCTCAGCTCTTCCTTATTGTCCAGCACGGGGATCACATTGTGAAATCCGGAATTGAGCAGATTGGCGATGCGTCGGGTATATCCTTTTTGCTTGAATCCGTTGCAGATGATGTGAATGTCTTTATTGATCTTTTTCTTGGCGTAGAGCTTTTTGATGATCTCGATATCGTAGGCGTAGGAAGTTTCCAGATGCACCTCATTTTTGATGGCCTCTTCCACCACAAAACTAAAATGGGAACTCTTGGTACAATAGCAATAGAAATACTTGCCCTCGTATTTGTGTTTCTTGAACGCGGCGGCAAACATCTGCTTCGCTTTTTTGATCTGCATGCCGATCTTGGGCAGATAGGTCAATTTCAGGGGCGTGCCATGTTTGGCGATCAGGGCCTTTAGGTCCAAGCCGTTAAAGATGAGGTCTCCGTCCTCGACATCGATGCCCTCTTGGGGAAAATTAAAGGTTTGCTTGACCAGGTCGAGATAAGAGTTCGTCATCGAGTCGTTTTTTGACATTTTTAAATTGCAGGAACAAAAATATCTTTTTTACCCGCATGCGGGCATAAAAAAGTCCCCTCGCGTTTTGCGAGGGGACTTCATCTTCATAAGTACACTTACTTGACTTCCTCGTAAGGGACGTCGGTCACGTCATCCGTTGCCTGGGATCCGCCACCGGCCTCACCGGTAGGTGCCTCGGCACCGGGGGCCCCTTGCGTTTGCTTGTACATATCCTCGCTGGCGGCCGTCCATGCAGCATTCAATGTGGCCATGGCCGAGTCGATGGCCGCAATGTCTTTCGACTCGTGGGCGCTCTTGAGCTGGGCCGCAGCGGTTTCTATCGCAGCTTTCTTTTCGGCCGGGATCTTATCGCCATATTCCTTGAGTTGTTTCTCGGTTTGGAATACCAGGCTATCGGCCTGATTGAGCTTCTCGATCTTTTCCTTCTCGGCTTTGTCGGCCGACTCATTGGCCTTCGCCTCTGCCTTCATCCGCTCCACTTCCTCTTTGCTGAGACCGGAACCCGCTTCGATGTGTATCTTTTGCTCCTTGCCCGTGCCTTTATCCTTCGCCGTTACGTGTAGGATACCATTGGCATCGATGTCGAACGTAACCTCGATCTGCGGGACACCCCGGGGGGCGGGCGGAATACCGTCCAGGTTGAATATACCCAGGCTTTTGTTGTCTTTGGACATGGCGCGTTCACCTTGGAGAACATGGATCTGAACGCCCGGCTGGTTGTCGCTGGCCGTAGAGAACACCTCCGATTTTTTGGTCGGGATCGTCGTGTTGGAGGGGATCAGGGTGGTCATTACACCGCCCATGGTTTCGATACCCAACGAAAGCGGGGTAACGTCCAACAGCAACACATCTTTTACTTCTCCGGTCAGCACGGCGCCTTGAATACCGGCACCAATGGCTACCACTTCATCAGGGTTTACTCCACGGTTGGGTTTCTTACCAAAGAATTTCTCTACGATCTCCTGCACTTTGGGAATGCGGGTGGAACCACCCACCAGGATCACTTCGTCGATCTGCGAGGCAGAAAGTCCGGCATCCTTGAGGGCGGCCTCGCAAGGCTTCAGGCAGCGGGCGAACAGGTTGTCGGCCAGTTGCTCAAATTTGGCACGGCTCAGTTTTTTCACCAGGTGTTTGGGCACCCCATCCACTGCTGTGATATAGGGCAGGTTGATCTCTGTTTCGGAGGAAGAAGACAGCTCGATCTTTGCCTTCTCCGCAGCCTCTTTCAGACGCTGCAGCGCCATGGGGTCTTTGCGCAAGTCGATGGATTCATCTTTTTTGAATTCCTCGGCCAACCAATCCATCACCACTTTATCAAAATCATCCCCTCCGAGGTGCGTATCTCCGTTGGTTGATTTCACTTCGAATACGCCATCTCCAAGCTCCAGTACGGAGATATCAAAGGTTCCGCCACCCAGGTCGAATACGGCGATCTTTTGATCGTTCTTAGCCTTGTCCAGTCCGTAAGCCAGCGCCGCAGCCGTTGGCTCGTTCACGATGCGGCGCACGTTCAGTCCGGCGATCTCACCGGCCTCCTTGGTGGCCTGACGCTGGGCATCGTTGAAATAAGCGGGCACCGTGATCACGGCCTCGGTCACTTCCTGTCCCAGATAGTCCTCCGCGGTTTTTTTCATTTTCTGAAGCACCATCGCTGAGATCTCCTGCGGGGTGTACAGCCGACCATCAATATCGATGCGCACGGTGTTGTTGTCGCCTTGGGCCACTTTGTAGCTCCAATGACTGATCTCCTCGGTTACCTCATCGAAACGACGGCCCATGAAACGCTTGACGGACGCGATTGTATTTTGTGGGTTGGTGATGGCCTGACGCTTGGCCGGATCACCCACCTTGCGCTCTCCGTTTTTCAGAAAAGCGACAACGGATGGGGTGGTTCTACGACCTTCGTCGTTTGCGATCACCACCGGCTCATTTCCTTCCATGACCGAGACACAGCTGTTGGTGGTTCCCAGGTCAATACCGATAATTTTTCCCATGTTATTTAGTTTTACACGACGAAATGTTCAATCTACGTGCCGAGGGGATTTGGAGTGAAAAAATGGCAGTTGGCCAGCCGGTCAGCTCAAAAAGTCAGCCAACTTGTTCCGGACAGGCGATTTTAACGGCAAAATGTCAATACGGCGGGCGCGCAAGCGAGTAAAGCCAATTAGTTTTGACCCATGAGATGGAATCTCCTGTGGCCCCTCCCCTTTTTGCTTTGGCTTCCATTTTCGGCTTTGGGACAAACCACAGAGCTGACGGTTTCTGAAATAAATATTCCCCTGCGAATGTCGTTGAGTCCGCTCTACCAATGGGTAGAACGCTCCGTTGATACGGTCTTCACCTCGGAGGGCTATCCGGATGGGTGGGTTCAACAAGGCTGCGGTCTTCGGTACCGGTATCGGTTTTGGAGGGGACCGCTGCGGCTTCGGGCAAGGGGTCAAACACTCGACCTCGGCTTTACGGGCCAGTATCAAATCGAGGGATCGACCCGTGCCTGTGTAAAGGGCGTGGTGATCAGTCCCTGGACACCCCCCTGCCGTTGTGGTTTTTCAGAAGGACCCCGAAAGGTGGAGGTACGCTTCCTGAATTCGCTCTCGGTGCTGCCCCAATACCAACTCCAACTCAGCATTCAACCTGAGGCTCCCAAGCCCACCGACCCCTGCAAGGTTTGTCTGTGGGAGCAAGACATCACGCGCGAGGTGATGAAGGGAATGATGGACGAACTCCTGGTAGCCAAACAGCAGCTGGAAAAAGAATATGGCCGCATTGATCTGAAACCAACGTTGCTTCAAACCTGGAGCACCATGAATCGTCCGATCCCACTGGGTGAATATGGCTGGCTGATGATACGTCCGCTTGGGTTTCGGATCAATCGGATGGAAGCCGTGGGCGATAGTTTGGATCTGTCGGTCGGACTACGGGCCCGGCCGGTAGTGGTCAATACTGTGCCGTTAGCTTATACGACTGCTCCTCCCACCGACTGGGAAAAACCTGCTTCCTCTGACGACTTTAGCATTCGGGTAGGATTGGACCTACGCTACGACTCGTTGCAAGGGGTCTTGAACCGACAATTCCTACCCATCAGCATCAAACCGGATAAAGGCCCCTTTCGCAAAACCGTACGCATCGACTCCATCACACTTGCCGGCGGCAACGACCAACGATTGAAGTGTCGGCTACACCTTTCCGGCAAATACGCCGGTACCCTGGAACTCTCCGGCATACCCAGTTGGGATACGGCCAGCGGCCACTTGCGACTGCAAGAGATCGATTATGACTTGAAAACCCGTCATCAAATTCTGGGCAAGGCGGCCAGATGGTTCGACCGTCCCATCCGAAAATGGTTGGAGGAAAAGTTTTTGTTTGACCTCGGCGGCCTATTGGAGGAAAAAAGAATCTGGCTCGAGCAAAGACTGAATCAAGCCGAGACCGGTCCACTGAAATGCCGCGGAAAATTGACCAAACTGGACTGGTTGGGTTGGATGAACGGTGGCGACCGACTGAGGATTCAAATGGGGTTGGAAGGCCGGATGCAATGCACCGCCGACTTATCCCGCTTCAGTCCTTGACCCCAACGCTTCGAAAAGAAAAATAGCGCTGCGCCAAATAACTGACGGCCACTACCAATGCGATGGTGATCAATTGGGCCGGCAATGGATCGATCTGCAGGTATTCTACCCCGATCTTGAGCAAGATCCAGTTCAGAAATAAATTGAACTGACAGATCAGAAAATATCGAAACAGCTGTATGCGTCCCGCTAAAAAAGAATCCGGGAAAACCACGTATTTAGCCATGAAGAATCCTACCGGAAACGTTACACAGAACGATAAAAAAAGAGCTGCCGAGTGGGGTTGCAACGCATAAAAGCCAAGGTCCCACACCCGCCCCTCGAACAAAAACTCAAAACTCAAGGAGTAGACCGAAAAACCCAAAACGACGTTTCCGCCTCCACTGGCCGCGTATCGAAAGGTTTGCCGGGAAAAGACCCGTTGAAAGGGCGGATAGAAAAAGTCGATGACCGGCAAGATCCAGTCGCGAATATGATGCATTCGATGGCGCACGGGGCAAAGTAATCGATTGAGGCCCCAAATGCCAAATCGGGTTGTAAATTCGCGACCATGCAGATCGAATCCCTTTCCCTTCAAGTCAGACATGCCATTCAGGAGGCATTGGTCACCGGATTTTCCTGGAATGGTCAGCCGGACGCGTTGGTCATCAACCAAACCAAGCCGGAATTTGAAGGCGACCTCACCTTGGTACTCTTCGGCCTGGCTAAACCGTTGGGAAAAGCACCCGATGCACTGGGTGTTTCGATTGGCGAGTGGCTCACCCAAAAAAATCCTGAACTGTTCGCTGGATTTCAGGTGGTAAAAGGTTTTTTAAACCTGTCGATCCAAGACAATAAATGGATCGAATCGTTTCAACAACAAACACAACAAGCTTCCCTGGTAGCTGCCGTATCACCCGGTCAACGCGTGATGGTGGAATACTCCTCCCCCAATACCAACAAGCCCCTGCACCTGGGTCACCTGCGTAATATTTTTTTAGGATGGAGCATATCGGCGATCCTGGCGAAGATTGGCCAGTCCGTCGTAAAAAGTTGCGTAGTGAACGACCGGGGCATTCACATCTGCAAAAGCATGATCGCCTGGCAACGTTTCGGAAACGGTGCTACGCCGGGTAGTACCGGCATGAAAGGGGATCATTTTGTAGGGCACTATTACGTGCTTTTCAACGAGGCCTATAAAAAAGAAATGGACGAATTGATCGCCGGCGGAATGACCAAAGAGAAAGCCGAACAGGAAGCTCCGATCCTGAAAGCCACGCAGCATATGCTTCTGGACTGGGAAAAAGGCGATCCGGCCACCCTGGAACTCTGGCGCACGATGAACGGCTGGGTATACGAAGGCTTCGATCAAACGTACCAAAGAGTCGGCGCCGATTTCGACAAGATGTATTACGAGAGCGAAACGTACCTGCTTGGAAAAAAATTCGTGGAAGAGGGACTGAGATCAGGTGTGTTTTTTCACAAACCGGATGGAAGCGTCTGGATCGACCTGACCGCTGACGGGTTGGATGAGAAACTGGTGTTGCGCAAGGATGGCACCTCGGTTTATATTACTCAGGACCTTGGGCTGGCCCAGCAGAAATACGATGAGTTCAGTTATGATCAGAGCATCTATGTGATCGCCGATGAGCAGAACTATCACATGAAGGTCCTCAAACTCATCCTTCGCAAACTGGGCAAACCTTATGCCGAAGGGATCCATCACTTGAGTTATGGGATGGTGGAGTTGCCGACGGGACGAATGAAAAGCCGGGAAGGAACCGTGGTAGATGCCGATGACCTCGCCCAAGAGATGGTGGACGTAGCCCGTAAAAAAACAGCGGAACTGGGCAAGGTGCAGGATTTCTCGAACGAGGAACTGCAAGAACTCTACGAAATCTTAGCCCTGGGAGCACTCAAGTTCTACCTGCTCCGGGTCGATCCCAAGAAGAAAATGGTGTTCAATCCGGAGGAGTCGATCGATTTTCAGGGCTTTACCGGACCCTTTGTTCAATACACCCATGCCCGCATCAAGTCCATCCTCCGAAAAGTGGGCGACATGCCGGATGTTCCGATCGTTTCACCCCTATTGACCAAGGAAAAAGATCTGGTGGTGCTACTGGGACAATACTCCACACAGGTACACCAGGCTGCCCAGGAACAAAATCCCTCCGTTGTGGCCATCTACATCTATCAGTTGGCTAAATCCTTCAACGGCTTCTATGCAGAACATTCTGTTATGCAGGCGGAGACGGATGAAAAAAAATATCTCCGGTTGTTGATCTGTCAGCAAACGGCCCGGGTAATTGCCGATGCGATGGGCCTATTGGGTATACGAGTACCCGAAAGAATGTAATAAGAACATTGGCTTAAAGTCCGGCGATCATTTTTTTCTGCTTCAGATTGCTCAGGCTGGGATCCATTTCAATGGCCCGGTCGCAAAGCTTGACACCTTTATCCATATTGTCCCCGCCCATTTTCTGATAACACATACCAATCATGTATAAAGAGGATGCACTCGCTTTGTCTTGCTCCAGGATACGATCCCAATACTGAATGGCATCGGTGTATTTCCCCTGATCGTAATGAGCTTCCGCCAAGAGGTTTAGTAAGTTGAAATCACCGGGACGACGGCCCAGCGCTTGTTTTAGGATACCGATGCCCTGGTCGAATTGACCAACGTTCAAATAGGCGATCGCAAGATTTTCCAGGTAATCATTGTCTTTTTTATACCCGATGGCCGCTGCGCGCTGGATATACGTTAGCGCATTGGCATCATCGTGAATTGCATAGTAACTCAATCCGAGCTCGTAAGTCCATTGTGGCTGATTCGGATCCAGCTGCAGGGCCTTGACAAAAAAAGGGATGGCCCCTTTGAAATTGGTCATATCGGCATAACTCTTAGCCAGCAGGTATGGAATCTCGGCCAAGGTCGGGTTTTGCACGGAAGCTTGTGTCAGCGATTGGATAGCCTTCCCATAATCTTCCTGCTCGTAGTACACTTTTCCCAGATAATAATCTACAGCTGCCTTCGGGTCTGCCTTTTTATACAAGGCTGCCAGGCGTATGACAGACTCATGCTGACGCAACTGGAAGGCCAGTTGGATCGATTGGCGAAGCAGGGCGGTGTCGCGGGGCGTTAATGTGACGGCTTTATCATACAGCTCCCATGCAGATGCATATTTACGCTGACTGACCAGCAGGGCCGCCAGTTCCCGGAGGGTTGTCGGGTCTTGCGTTTGAAACGTCAGTGCCTTGTCCAGGTTCTTGAGCAGGTCTAAGCGGCGACCATTCTGCTTGTCAACCTGGGCTAACTTCAAATAAAGAGCGGCACTGTCGCCATTTGGAAATCCCTGCGCCATCAGGCGTGGACCAAACAGAAAAATGACGATCACCAAATAGGTGAGCAGGATAAGGATGAGGTACCTTTTCATTAGATAGATTGGATTGACCATAAAGGTATCCGGCGCCACATGCGCTTTGCAAATCCTAGAAAAGGAAGATGAATAAGAATCGGGAAAAAACAGCCACTACTTTAGTACAATTCCGCTGAGCGCCGGTAGATTTACGATGATCCGCGATTTTTTAGCTTTTATATCGATCCATTCGTGCCGGATGGAGGGATTGAAAACCTGACCGCTACCCCAAAATTCGGCGGCATCGCTGTTGAAGATCTCTTTTAAGTAGGGCTTACCGGTGTATTCGATCGGCCAGTCCAACCGCACCACCGGGGTCATATTTAAAATGATCAGCAGATCGTCTTGCGGCCTCTTCCCCTTTCGACGATAAACCATCACGGATTCAGAGCGATGCTGCAGATCGACCCATTCAAATCCGTATGTATTAAACTGATTCACGAACAAGGCAGGTTCGGAACGAAGCAACCGATTGAGCTGGGAAACGCAGTGGCGCAGGCTGCGGTGGCAATCGAATGACAGGAGACCCCAAGAAAGTTCGGCCCGGTAATCCCATTCGGCCGTCTGCCCAAACTCGCCCCCCATGAAAAGTAATTTGGCCCCGGGGTGGGTCCACATATAAGTATACAACAACCGCAGGTTGGCAAATTTCTGCCACTCATCGCCGGGCATTTTGTAGAGGAGGGGACTTTTCCCATGCACCACTTCATCGTGGCTGAAAGGCAGCAGGAAATTCTCATCATAGAAATACATCATGCTGAAGGAGAACTTATCCTGATGATCTCTTCGAAACAGCGGATCGATCTTGAAATAATCCAATGTATCGTGCATCCAGCCCATCATCCATTTCATGCCAAATCCCAGTCCGCCCTGAAACGTCGGCTTTGAGATACCCGGCCAGTCGGTCGCCTCTTCTGCCATGGTTTGCACATCCGGAAAATCTCGGTAGATCGTTTCGTTGAGATCTTTTAGGAATGCGATCGCCTCCAGGTTGCCGTCGCCTCCGAACTCATTGGGTTCCCACTGACCGGTTTCTCTGGAATAATTCAGTTTGAGCATAGAGGAAACTGCATCCACGCGGATCCCATCGATGTGAAATTTATCGAACCAGAACCGGGCACTGCTGATCAGAAAGGACTTGACCTCTCCCCTTTTGTAATTGAAGACATAGCTGTTCCAATCGGGATGAAATCCTTTTCGCATATCAGCATACTCATAGGTATGCGTACCATCAAAAAGAAAAAGTCCGTGTGCATCATAGGGAAAATGAGAAGGTACCCAATCCAAAATGACTCCGATACCGGCCTGGTGCAGGTCATCGATCAAGCGCATGAGTCCCTGCGGGTCGCCAAATCGGGAGGTCGGGGCAAAAAATCCAGTACACTGATAACCCCAACTGCCGTCGAACGGATGTTCCATCACGGGCATGAACTCCACGTGGGTAAAGGCCATCTCCTGCAAGTAGGGAATCAGTTGCTCCCGAAGTTGATCATAGGAGTTATAGCTTTCCTCGTCGGTGGGTACGGGACGTTGCCAACTGGCCAGGTGCAGTTCATAAATACTCCAAGGAGCGTCTAGGGCATTGTGCTTTTTTCGTTGACGCATCCATTTGGCATCGTTCCATTGGAAATCGAGCGACCAAGTAATGGAGGCCGTTTGCGGTCTTTTCTCCCAGTAATGAGCGAAGGGATCGCCTTTGTCCAATCGCCGTCCTTCATAGCCGGTGATGTGATACTTATAGGCCTCGCCCAGGGTTAGTCCTGGTATAAACCCTTCCCAGATTCCGCTTCGGTCCCAGCGCGGATATAAATTATACTCGTGATCGCGCCAGGCATTGAAATGACCTTTCACGGAGAGCTGCGTGGCATTGGGGGCCCAGACACAAAAGTACATGCCGGTTACACCGTTGACTTCGGTGGGACGACTGCCCATCACCTCATAGAGCCGATAGTGTGTGCCTTGCTGAAAATTCCGGACATCTGCTTCGGTCAGCAAGGAATGGTTCCAGACGCTATCGTGCTTTTCAGTTTGCGGCATTTGCCGGGGTTATTTCAACAGTTCCAGCACACGGCTTTCTTTGGAACCGATCGACCAATCTTGCAGTGAAATGATCTCACCGGTCACCACATCGCGGGCCCGGGTGAACCCGTTGAGTCTTTCGCGGTAGATCGTCCAATCCGGCTTGGCGGCTTTATCGGAGCTGTTGGCGACGACCATGACGGTTTGCTGATCGGTGTAGCGAAAATAGAGATAGACCCCTTCCCGGGGAATGAATTGCATCAGCTTTCCTCCCCCCAATGCGGGAGAGGTTTTACGGAACTGAGCCAGCCGGCTGATGTAATCAAAGGCCTTAGATTGCTCGGTGGTTCTACCGGAAGATAGAAACCGGTTCGTATAGGGGGCGTCGGTGGGCCATCCGCCGGGAAAATCTTCGCGTACCGTGGCATCGGTGTTTACTTTGAAATTTTTCATCAGCACTTCTGTTCCGTAATACAATTGCGGCATACCCCGTAAGGTGAAAAGCCAATTCATACACATGGTGAATTTAGCTTCATCCTCTCCGAGCACGGAGAAGATACGGTCCATGTCGTGATTATCCAGAAACACGCAATTGCGCATGGGGTCCTTGTACAAGGCATCCTGTGCCAGGGCAAAATAGAGTTTGATGATACCGTTGCTCCAACCATTTTCCTCCTTGGCAGCCGCGATCATGGCAAAGCAGGTTTGAAAATCGAGCATCCCTTCGGCATTGTGTCGAAACGGTGTGGTAAGATTGTTCCGGGTGAAATACGCATTGGCCACCGGGGATGTCACCCAGGATTCCCCAAACACCGTCAGCTTGGGGAACTCCCTGGTCAGGGCATCGTTCATCTCGTTCAAGAATTTCTCCTCGTTGTATTTATACGTATCGACACGCCAGCCATCCACGCCAAATTCTTCCGTTGCCCAAATATGGTATTGGATCAGGTAGCGCGCCACGTCGGCATTGCGTTGGTTAAGATCGGGCAGGTGAGGCACGAACCAACCGTCGAGCATTTGACGTTTGTCCTGCTGCGAGGCATAGGGATCAAAGAAAACTTCCTCGCGATGGTGGGGCGGGTTTTTCCCTTGCGAGCTGTTCAGCCAATCGGCTGCGGGCGGATCTAACGCGATCCAGTGATAACTCCCGATATGGTTGTACACAGCATCCTGGATGAGCTTCATGCCGTTTTGATGCAGGCGGTCCGACAATTGCCGATACGCTCCATTGCCCCCAAAACGCTTATCGACCTGATAATGATCCGTGAACCAATACCCATGATATCCAGCCACGGAATTTCCCCATTCGTTCATGCGTGGCATATCGTTTTCATTCACGGGGGTCAGCCAAACCGTACTTACGCCCAGTTCCTTCAGGTAACCCATCCGATCTTCCACGCCTTTGAGGTCGCCTCCGTGTCGGGAGAATTTATCCGTCCGATCGCAGAGGGTATCCCGGTAGGTTTGCACGATGTCGTTCGACGGATCGCCATTGGCAAATCGATCGGTCATGATCAAGTAGATGAAGTCACTGGCCCGAACGCCCTGTATGCGAGATTTTCCATTTTGTGGAGCGCGCGCTTTGAGTTCATAGGGAATGTTCTTGCTAGGAAGCCCCTTCCCTTTCAGTTCGATCCGGAAAGCACCTGGCCTGGCAGTCGGATCGATGCGAAGGTCTAATAACAGATAATTCTGACTCTCGAGCTTTCGCAGCTTGATCAGCTTGACGCCCGGGTATTGGATCGATGCCGCCGTGTAAGCGGAAAGATCTTTTTCCTGCAGGATCAACTGCAAGGAAGTTTCCTTGAATCCCGCGAACCAATGGGTGGGATAGCATTTAGGTTGGGCGATGGCGGTGGTGGTGAGCAGGAGGAGGAGAAGAAGTATACGCATATCAGTTCGGAGTTCAGGGTTTAGCGTTCGGAGTTGGTTTTTAGTTGCTAGTCTTTTGTTTTTGGTCTTTTACAAGTAAGGCGCAGGCGAGGGCGGCGGTGCAGAGCAGGACGCCGCCGATGAGTACGGCCAGCAGCCGATCGTTACCCAGATAATTTTCCATGATCTTTCCAAAGCTCAGGGCTGCGATGATCTCGGGCAAAACAATGAAAAAGTTGAAAACTCCCATGTAGATGCCGGTTTTTTCGGGAGGAATGGATCCGGCCAGCAAGGAGTATGGCATGGAGAGAATCGAAGCCCAGGCGATACCGACCAAACTCATGGAAACATACAGCATCCAGGGCTCCTGGATATAGTTGACCGAGATGAGTCCGGCCCCGCCCATCAATAAACAAAGTGCGTGTGTCCACTTCTTTCCCAGACGTCTCACCCAGAAGGGGATGGTAAAGGAGAAAGCAAATGTGACCAAATTCAGGATCGCAGAAGTGGCATTGGCATGCTCCAATCCTTCTGTATAACGTATGGCATTGGTTTGAGCGTCGCCACCGAAAATATCCGCCGCCACCCCGGTACTGTAATAGAACCACATGAGAAAAAGTCCGGGCCAGGTCAGAAACTGCACCAGTGCCAAACGCTTCATGGCCGCGGGCATATTTCCAATGGCCTGAAGGATTTCCTGAAGTCCGGTCATAAAATCGCTACCGGCGGCTGATTTTTTTTGCTTCCAATCCGGGTCGGAAGGAGGATATTCCCGGCTCTTGAAGACTGTAAACAATACCGCTACCAAAAAAACGGCGGATCCAATGTAGAACGACCACATGATATTTTGCGGGATCCCACCGGCCCCTTTTTCGCGCGAGATGCCGATCCAGTTTACCAACAAGCCGGGTAAAAAGCCCGCAATGAAAGAGGCCGCACCGATGAACATGCTTTGCATGGCATAGCCGAAGGACTGTTGCTCTTCATCGAGGTTATCGGCCACAAAGGCGCGGAACGGCTCCATGGTGATGTTGATACAGGAGTCCAGGATCCAAAGTGTTCCCGCGGCCATCCACACCGCCGAGGCGTTCGGCATTATGAACAGGGCAAGTGAACTCAGAATGGCCCCTACCAAAAAAAACGGACGGCGCCGACCCAGCGTCGGATGCCAGGTTCGGTCGCTCAGGTACCCGACAATTGGCTGAACCAACAAACCGGTCATGGGGGCCGCCAGCCACAGACCCGGGATCTCATCGGCTTTTGCTCCTAGGAATTCATAAATGGCACTCATGTTGCCCATTTGCAAACTCCAGCCGAACTGAATACCGAAAAATCCGAAACACATGTTCCAGATCTGCCAAAAACTCAACCGGGGTTTGGGGCCTGTATACGCGGTAGACATAGCAATCGATTTGCCCCAAGATAACAAGAATATGTATTCGATACACTATGTGTGCAACGAGCGATCAGATCACGAAGCCGTTGGGCAAAATGGCACCTTTTTTCACCACCACGATCCCGTCCTTCACCGTGTAGAGCGGGTGGTCGGTGTTCGATAAATGATCGCCGCCATTGATCCGAACATCGTTTCCGATGCGGACGTTCTTATCCAGGATGGCATTGCGGATCTCACAACGCTCCCCTACCCCCAACGGCGGAATGCCCTCTTGTGCGGCCGATTCGATCTCCTGTAATGTCTCGTAGTAATCGCTTCCCATCAAATATGAATGAGCGATCGTGGTACCGTGGCCGATCCGACTTCGGATACCGATCACCGAGTGCTCGAGGCGAGCAGCATGAATGATACAACCTTCCGCCACCAGGGCTTTTTCCAACATGGTACCACTCACCTTGGCAGGTGGTAACATACGAGGGCGGGTATAGATCGTTCGGTCGCTATCGAACAGATCAAAGGCGGGCAGATCCTTGGTCAATTCCAAGTTGGCCTCAAAAAAGGAACGGATGTTCCCGATGTCGGTCCAATAACCGGAGTACTGATAACTCGCGACCTTGAATTGCTGGATCGATTGCGGGATGATCTCCTTTCCAAAATCCGTCGCTTGCAAAAACTCATGCTGCAACAGATCGAACAGCAGTGTCCGGTTGAAAATGTAAATACCCATCGAGGCCAGGTAATTTCGACCGGAGGCTTTCATCTCCGCACCGGTATCGCTGATCCAATCGACCAATAAATCCTTCTTAGGCTTTTCGACAAAAGAAGTGATCAGTCCATCCTGACTTTTGAGGATTCCGAATTCGGGTGCCTCGCGTTCGCCGACAGGAATGGTGGCAATGGAAATATCGGCTCCCAGTTTTTTGTGATTATCGAGCATCTCCACGAAATCCATTTGATAGAGCTGGTCGCCGGACAAGATCAACACATAGTCACTTTCGAAGGGCTCGATGTGGCGAAGTCCCTGCCGCACGGCATCGGCTGTTCCCTGATACCAGGTGGGGTTGTCCGGTGTCTGTTCCGCGGCGAGAATATCCACAAACGCTTTACTAAAGGCGCTGAAATGATAGGTGTTCTTGATGTGCCGATTCAGGGAGGCCGAATTGAATTGTGTAAGCACGAACATGCGACCTATACCATTGTTGAGGCAATTCGAGATCGGGATGTCCACCAACCGATACTTGCCCGCAATGGGCACTGCGGGTTTGGACCGGCTGGCGGTGAGCGGATATAGACGAGAACCGGCTCCTCCTCCCAGTATCACACAGAGGATCTCGGTCGAATTTGTGATGGTGCGTATGGCCATAATTATCGAATCGATTGATAGAGCTCCAAATATTGGTCGGCGGATCGGTTCCAAGAATGATCAAACCCCATCATATGCCGCTGCATGGCTTGCATATGATCGGGATCATGTGAATACAATTCCAGTGCCCGGCCTACCGAATATACGATATCGCCCACGCTTGCCTGATCGAATCGGATGCCAAATCCATCCGGCTGCCCCATGTCCACCACGGTATCCCGCAGGCCGCCCGTATTTCGAACCAACGGAACGGTGCCATACCGCATGGCATACAACTGGTTCAACCCGCAAGGCTCCACCCGGCTGGGCATCAATAGGAAATCGGAGCCGGCGTAGATACGGTGACTAAGCTCCTCGTAATACCCGATGTAGGCACTGAACCGACCCGTAAAGCGATGTGAAAGCTCTTGCAACGCGGACTGCAGGGAAGACTCTCCCGTGCCCAACAATAATATATTCAACTGCCCCGGGTATTGACGCAAACACTGATATATGGCTTCCGGTAACAGGTCGGCTGCTTTTTCATGCACCAGCCTGCCGATATACGAAAGCAACGGCTTGGTCACATCCAGTCCGAATTGACGACACAAGGTCTCCTTGTTGGCGAATTTTCCGGGAATTGGATCCTCCTTTGAATAATTCTTGACCAACAACGGGTCGGTCTGTGGATCCCACACCTCCGCATCGATCCCATTGAGGATGCCGCGGCATTTTCCTTTTTCGTATTCAAAGAGTTTTTCGAGTCCGTTGGCCCGGTGGCGGAGTTCCTCGAGGTAACTGGGACTGACCGTAGTTACCTGCCAGGCCGATTTAACGGCGGCGGCGAGGGGATTGATCTGATCGGCCCATTCCAGCAGCCCCGACTTCCACTCGTCGTGCGGCGGTAGCCACTCGCGGTGCTGCCAACCTAACCAGCCTTGGTATTGTGCATTGTGAATGGTAAAGACCGAAGGGATATCGTGTAACCGATCCCGAAAGGCATGTGCATATTTCATCAGAAACGGGATCAGTCCCGTGTGATGATCATGCGCGTGGATGATATCGGGCCGATGGTTCCAGCTATTCACCCAATCAAGCACACAGTACTGAAACGCCAGAAAACGTTGCGGGTCGTCGTCGTACCCGTAAACATTCGGACGATCGAGTAATCCATGTACATCCACCAGGTATAGATCAAAACCCAACTCCCGGGAACGCTCCCGGATCACGCTATACGGGAAGGAATAACTACCCAATTGTTGCCGGCCCTCGTGCACCAGTTCCCAATCTTTCTTGAATAGGTAACGGGTACGGTACATTGGCACCACCACTTTCGCGATGTGCCCGGCCCGATCCTGGTATTTGGGTAACGCTCCCAAAACATCTCCCAAGCCGCCGGCTTTAGCCATGGGGTAACACTCGGCCGATACATGCAAGATTTCCATACGTGCGCATTAAATATAAACAAACTGAGGAAAACATCAACAGGAGTGAATGGCATGGAGTTTTTTTTACTATTTTGTCCACCTACTAACCAAACGACCGCTCCATGAGCCAACCCAAACAACCCACCAATTACGGGGCCCTCAGTACCCTGGTCACCGTTTTTTTCTTCTGGGGATTCATTGCCGCCGGCAACTCTGTATTTATCCCCTTTTGTAAAAATTATTTTCACCTGGATCAATTTCAAAGTCAGCTGATCGACTTCGCCTTTTACCTGGCCTATTATATCGGTGCACTGATCCTGTTTGCGTATGGGATCTTCGGCGGACAAGACCTAGTTGGAAAATGGGGCTATAAAAAAAGCATCATCTACGGCTTGTTGTTCTCGGCCCTAGGTGCCGGAGCCATGATCCTCGCCGTAAACGGCAACACTTTTACCGGCATGTTGATCGGTCTGTTCATCGTGGCCCTTGGCTTCTCGATCCAACAAACCGGCGCCCAACCCTTTGCCATATCCCTGGGAGATCCCTCCACCGGTGATACCCGTGTGAACCTGGGAGGCGGCGTCAACTCGCTCGGCACCACCATTGGTCCCCTGGTAGTCGCCCTCGCCCTGTTCGGCAGTGCCAGTTCAGTTTGCGATTACGAGATCCAAAACCTGCCCCTCAGTAAGGTCATCGGACTATATGTATTTGTAGGCATTTTGTTCGTGGCGGCCGCCACGCTATTTGGAACAAGTAAAAAAGTCCCCGCAGGGATCAATCCCGAAAAACCGGAAAAAGCCGGTCGGGCCTTTCGGGCGATGCTGATCATCACCGGACTGCTGATCATCACATTCGTACCGGTCTTCTCTTCCTACCGTTCTGAAGGGGTCAAACAGATCGAGCAGATCGAGTCGAAGCTTAGCACCCAAAGAGCCGAGATCAATCAGCTGGAATGCGAAGCGCTGAAACAAACCGGCGAGGCCAGAACGGCTATTTACACTAAGATCGAAGACATTAAAAAAACCTTTAGTCGCGAAAGCGACGAAATCGGCGCCATCAAAGGTCCGCTCGAACGCCAGCGGCTCACCTGGCTACTGCTGGCCCTGGCGGTGATCGTGATCGGCCTACCCTTGTGCAACAACATTGCCTCCAAACAAAAAGAAGGTTGGGGCGCCATGCAATACCCACAATTGGTATTGGGCATGCTGGGCATTTTTGTATATGTGGGCGTGGAAGTGGCCATCGGTAGCAACCTGGGAGAATTATTAAAACAACCCGAGTTCGGTAGCTATAAATCTTCCGAGATCGCTCCCTTCATTGCCATGTACTGGGGAAGTTTGATGATCGGGCGCTGGGCCGGTGCCGTCGGTGCCTTCAACCTCAGTGAGGATCGAAAAAAATTATTCACTTTCATCACTCCATTGGTCGCTTTTGGCGTGGTATTACTGCTGACAAAACTCGCCGGACACGATATCCAAATCTTATACTGGTATGTAGTGTGCGTGCTGTTGCAGATCGGCACCTTTTTCCTCAGCCGCAGCAATCCCGCCCGCACCTTGTTGCTCTTTAGCTTGTTCGGTGTAGTGGCGATGACGGTTGGACTCCTCACCACCGGAAAAATTGCCATCTATGCGTTTCTGAGTGGTGGTCTTGCCTGCTCCATCATGTGGCCATCGATCTTTGCACTATCTGTAGCCGGATTGGGTAAATACACGACGCAAGGATCAGCCTTTTTGATCATGATGATCCTGGGCGGTGCCGTGATCCCACCCGTACAAGGTAAATTGGCCGATATCATCGGAATCCATCAATCGTTCTTTATCGCCATCCTCTGCTTTGCTTACCTGGCCCTATTCGCTTATTTGGTAAAAGGGATCTTGCAAAAACAGGGGATCGATTATGAATCGACCAGCACAACAGGAGGACATTAATCCAAAGCAAGAAAGAAAGAACAAATTATATCATGGCAGATCTCGCAATAGGAATTGACATCGGCGGCACCAACACCAAGTTTGGCGTGGTCGATCGAAATGGTCATATTTTGGAACAGGGACGGACGTTGACGAACGATAAATCGACCCCACAGGATTTCATTGAGGATCTTTACATCAAGATCCAGCCCATGATCGAACGATTGGGCGGAAAAGAGAAATTCGCCGGAATCGGCATTGGTGCCCCCAACGGGAATTATTACACCGGTAACATCGAGTATGCCGCCAACCTGAAATGGCCGGGAATCATTCCGTTTGCCAGCATGATGTCGACCCGATTTGACATGCGCGTCAAACTCACCAACGATGCCAATGCCGCGGCCATGGGTGAAATGATGTACGGAGCGGCCAGGGGCATGAAACATTTCATTACCATCACCCTTGGCACGGGCGTGGGCAGTGGCATTGTGATCGATGGAAAGATCGTGCTGGGACACGACGGTTTCGCTGGCGAATTGGGCCACACCATCATTCGTCCGGGTGGCCGACTTCACAAAGGAACCAAGATTCATGGTCCGCTGGAAGCCTATGCCTCTGCCACCGGCATGCGGGAAACCGCCTTGGAGATGTTGGACACTCAACCTGATACGCCCAGTTTGATGCGGGCGCTCAAACCCGAAGACATCACCAGTCAGTCCGTTTACGAAGCCGCCGTGAAGGGCGATAAGATCGCACAGGAAGTTTTTACTTTTACGGGACAACTACTGGGCGAAGCCCTGGCCAATTTCGTGATGTTCTCCTCACCGGAGGCGATCGTCTTATTCGGAGGAGTGACCAAAGCCGGCGATATGATCCTAAATCCGACGCGTCAGGCCATGGAGGCCAATTTGGTGCAAGTCTTCAAGAACAAGGTGAAATTGATGTTCAGTGAATTGAAAGAAGCGGATGCCGCGATTCTGGGGGCCAGCGCCCTGATCTGGGAAGCCTGATCAATCGTTTTTTCGACGGATGTAGAAAATTCCGGGAACGGCTCGTTGCCCCTCTTTGTCGGAGGGTTGGATGGTCTGCTTGCCATTGACCAGCATACAACTGCTGCCGCCACCATCCAGATTTAATCCCTCTACACAACCTGCTGACACTAACAACATCGCTGTTTGTTTCAGGGTAGCCCCTTCTGCTTTGCCGGGAAATCTTCCTTCGATGACCAGTAAGATCAAATGACCATCTGCGGTATAACCCATGGCAGATCGAGGGTGACGATCATCGATGGCCTTACCGGCAAATTTCCATTCTTCGTTATTCGTGACTTGTATTTGTCCGTTTTGCACCAGCACGGGTCCGCCCGATACGGCCGTTTGCATTTTCCATTTTTTAAGCGGCACGCTTATTTCACCGCGCGAAAATCGAATGGATTCATTCATCAGCAAGGCCATGGGCGACTGGCTGGCCCAGGGAGTGGATGCAGCGGAATCGGTAAAGGTCCAGGCCACATCAGCTTTTCCTTTCGCTGAAATTCCCAGCGTCGCCACCAACGGATGGCGATACTTCAAGCTGTCTTTTCCCTTGGCAGGGATCGTATGAACGTTGTAGGCGGTCAGCTGACCCTGGTCCATCATCATATTCAAATTCTGATGCGTGGTAAACGAGAAGAAGCTGGTATTGAGAATGACCAGTGGAGCGGACAGCTTTTCATGAAACTGATCGGGCGTCAGGCGACGTTTCCAGGTCGTGTCGGAGCGAAATTTCAATGACGGATCGGACAGATCCGCTTTCACATAATAGGCGATGTTGGGTTTCCCATCCAATAAGTTGTCGGTGCGATATACTTGGATAGAGGACGGCAACTCGCCGAACGTGTGGGTTACTTCCTTCCAGTCCAGCTGCGCCACCAGCCTAATTGGAAAAACGGAAAGAAGCAGCAAAAGAAGGCGCATTTAGGTTTGCTTTTGTGTAAGCCACTGCTCGCGGCCGTAAGTAGGAATTACGTGTTTTTCGCTGTGGTAGGAAGAACGGACCAACGGACCACTTTCGACATAGTCCAGTCCGATCTCATATCCATAATCACGGTACGCGGCAAATTCATCCGGGTGTACAAAACGGTGCACCGGTAAATGCTTTTTAGTGGGTTGGAGGTATTGTCCGATCGTTACCACATCACAGCCATTTGCTTTGAGGTCGCGCAGGGTTTGCTGTACTTCTTCTTTTGCTTCACCCAATCCCAGCATGATCCCGCTCTTGGTACGCATGCCACCTTCCTTGAGGGTGCGGATCACTTCCATGCTGCGCCAGTACTTGGCTTGGATGCGAACTTGACGGGTCAGTCGTTCGACGGTTTCAATATTGTGGGATACCACTTCGGGGGCGGCATCGATTACGCGTTGGATATCCTCTTTCTTTCCTTTAAAGTCGGGGATAAGGGTTTCGAGTGTGGTATCGGGATTGAGTTGCTTAACGGCCCGTATGGTATTGTACCAAACGGTTGATCCGCCGTCGGGCAGTTCGTCGCGGTCGACCGAGGTGATCACGGCATGCTTGACTTTCATCAGGTGTATGGCTTCTGCCACGCGCTGAGGCTCATCCCAATCTACCGCTAAGGGTCGGCCGGTTGCCACGGAGCAAAACCCGCAACTCCGCGTACAGATATTTCCGAGGATCATGAAGGTGGCCGTACCGGCACCCCAGCATTCGCCCATATTGGGGCAATTGCCGCTTTCACAAATGGTGTGCAGTTTGTGGGTATCGACCAGTCCGCGTACATGCTTATAATTCTCCCCGATGGGAAGTTTTACGCGAAGCCAGTCGGGTTTTTTGTTTCGAGGGGATTCGGCGGAGACGACGGGTAGCTCGGTCATGTCGCGAAATTAACCCGCTTATTTCCGTCTGCCAAACAGAAGAGCGATGTAGCCTTGGAAAAAGAATTGGCGGTCGTGAGGACCGGCGATGATGGGTATTTTTTGGCTATAGTACTCAGCGGTGACACCGAGTTCAATGCCCGATACGGCTTCGTTGAATCGTCCATAATCGAACCGAAGCGCGGTTCGGGCAAACAGGCCCGGACGAAATTTCATCTCATTCCAGCCCTTGCTGATGCCTCCTCCCCCCAAAATGGTATTTCCGAGGAACAAGGCACTGTCGGCCGAAGAATATTTGATGAATTTCTCCTGATTGGTCACGGGATCGATGACCTGCAGGTAATAAGGACGAAGCAACCCGATAGCCAGTCCGCCGGAATAAATCCCGGTCACCGACACCCCGTTCTTATTGCCTTTTTGTCCGAGTACCACTTGTTGACCAAAACCGAGGTTGGCCTGATAAAAATTATTGACTTTGCCGTAGATGTAGGGATTGCCGAAAAAGATAAAGCCGTTGGCGGTGTTTTGGACCTTGTCCTCTTTTCGGTCCTTTATCTCCGTGAGGTCGAGACGGAAGATGTTTGTCTTTCGCTGATTTTTCATCCGACCATACTCATAGAACATCCCATAGCCGAGGCTACGCACTTGGATGCCGAAAATATGATGGTGGTTGTACACCAGGGTACCTTCCTCGGCCTGTCGGATGAGTTGATTGATGCGTTGTTTTTGTGCCTCTTTTTTGGTCATGGGTTTTTGGGCCCATGCGGTGGACAAGCAACCAAAAAACAAAAACAGGATAAACCAGGCAATACGCATATGCGGGGGATCGGGTGTAAATTTACAAAAAACAAGCTCATGACCTCAACCGTTCAGTATAAAGGTCAGTTGCGTACCGTTTGTACCCACCTGGCCAGTCGATCCGTGTTGGAGACCGATGCCCCTACGGATAATCACGGAAAGGGGGAACGCTTCTCTCCCACCGACCTGACCGCCACCAGTTTGGCCAGTTGCATGCTCACCGTCATGGGCATCAAAGCACAATCGATGGGATTTGATTTAGAGGGACTACAGGCAGAGGTGACCAAGGGCATGGCGTCCAATCCCCGTCGCATCGAGCGGATCGAGTTGGTCTTTCAGGTGCCGGAAACGCTTCAATCGATCGAACCCAAGACCATCGAGCTACTAAAACGCATCGGGGATACTTGTCCGGTTCGTCATAGCCTACACCCCGATATTGACGTTCAGATCGACTGGGGTGCCTGGTCCTGAATCCAACAGTTGGCCAGCGCGCAGGTTGAACAGCGCGAAGACAGGCAATAGGACTGATTCAATTCCAACAAGGCTTGGGAATCGGCGGCCGAGGGATCCTTTATTTCCAACCTCGGATACTGCCGGGTGATGCGATTCTCCTCGTAAGAAAACAATGCCAGGACTTTTTCCGTATCCTCCAGGTGGAGGCCAGGCTGATAGCACCATAGATTGATCAGCAGGTTTTCAATCAATGCAGCACTAAAACAAATTTTTTCATCCACTCGCCATGGATCCTCCAACTCCAGCTGTGAGAGGGATGCAGCGATCTCGAGGTGGGACTGACCCTGCCAACGAAATGGCTCATGCCAACCCCGGTGTATCAAAGCCGCCAGTTGCACCAAGCGGATGGTGGGCGTTGCTGCCGGTCGGATGCGCATCCAGAGCAGGCTTCGGTACGGAGGATTCAGCGAAAACTGCTGTCGGATTTGCCGATAACGTACTTGTAAATCCAAGAGAGGATCTTCCGTGAATGCTTCCTCCAACAAACCAGCTTGCCCCAGGTATAAAGCAGTGAGATCTTCCGCACATGGCCGCACCGCCTGTAGCAAATCATCGGAGATCGAAGCATCGATGCTTTCGAAAACCTCCCGGTTCACCCAAGCACCCATTTGCCGGGCCAAGGCACTGCGAAACGAGGTGACCCCATGGTTCAACTGTGTCCGTTTCCGGTGACGACGAATCGAAAGCAAATGGCTGCGCCAGGCAATCCAGACCGGATCCGGAACGGGTTTCATAACCCGGTGACAAGCCAGTTCACTGATATCTCCCAGATGGATCAATGTTTGTTTGAGCTTGGGGACGGTCAGGTAGCGAGATAGTTCCAGGGTCGGAATATCCGGGTGTAAAGGAACCTGCATCCAAACCACGTGCAGGATCACCGGTAAATAATTGGGATCGGTGGGATGATGGTGTCGAAACCAATCCGCAGCGTGAACATGTATCTCCACGGCACCCACCCACAAGACCTGATCGATGAAGATCTGTGCCCCGATAAAATCGGGCCCTTGATCATTGTTCCACTTCCCGGGATGCAGGACACGGATGGATTGTCCCTGACACGTCCGCAACGGCCAGTCATTCCAATCTTGTTTTCCCCAAAGGGATTGCAACCATCTTTCTCGCATAGGAATAGGATTTTAAAATCAAACCTATTCCCTGCGGCAGAATTATCCCGGAGAAAATCAACGCTTAGGAAGGAGAAAATTCTTTCAGCGCAGCAACCACGCGGCTGACGGGGAGGCCCATGACATTATAAAAATCCCCTACCACCGACCGAATGCCCACTACACCGATCCATTCTTGTATGGCATAGGCACCCGCTTTATCGTATGGCATGTATTGATCTACATAATATTCGATCGCTGCTTCGGTCAGCGGATGAAACTCCACTTGAGTTCGGTCGAAGAAGGCCAACTCGCTTTCGTGTTGACGTATTACGACGCCGGTGATGACCTCATGGCGGGCACCTTGCAAGGCCAATAGCATACTGATGGCCTCTTCCCGGTGTACGGGCTTTCCGAGGATGTGCTCCCCCAAGACCACAATGGTATCCGCTGCGAGCACGATCTCATCGGTTGCGGTTTCGGATTGCACGGCGATCGCTTTTTTTCGGGCGATGAATACCGGCACCTCCTCCACCGGCAGTTCCGGCGGAAAATCTTCTGCCACATTGGAAACCTGTACCCGAAAGGGGATCTCGGCCCATTCCAATAATTGTTTGCGTCGGGGTGAACCGGAGGCCAGCAGGATCGGAGTCATAACAGGATATAAAAAAAGATCAGCGATAGAATTCCGGCCAGCATCACCCATTTGAGGATGCGGCTCAGTTCGGTGAAATCAGCCGGTTGGTTCGCGGGGATCAATTTGGAGATAAAAATTACCAACGGAGAGATGAGCGTCGTGAGGGCGTACAGCGAAGCGACCCACCAACCAAAGGGCAATACGTAGGTATGCACCACCATCAAGCTTCCTAACAAAACAACTGTCCATACGCCCGTGTATACTTTTGCCGCCGGAAATCCCCAAACAATGGGCATGGTCCGGCAACCGGCCTTGGCATCTCCGATCCGGTCTTCCATATCCTTGACTGCTTCCCGGATCAGCGTGATCACAAAAGAAAAGCTGGCATAGAGCACGACGATGCGGGTGAATTTTTGTTGTGCCTCCCCCGGATGATCGAATAGTTCGATCCAGCTGAATCGAGATAAAAAAATCACCCAGATCGTCCAACTGGTCAACAATGCGATCAAAATATTTCCGACCAGCAGGGTCTTTTTCAAACGGGTGGAATAAAACCACAGCGCGAACACGCAGCCGAGGTTAGCGAAGAACAGATAAGCATGGGCGCTCCAGTCTACCGCCAGGGCGGTGAGGGCCAGTCCCCATACACTCAACACCAGGTGCCAAAGCATGGCCCAACGGCGGGAGATGATCTTGTCCACTACCTGCCGATCGGGTCGATTCACCTCGTCGATGTTGATATCAAAATAATCATTGATCACGTAGCCGGCGGCGGCAATGAATACGGAGGCTAGTATCCAGAGCGTGATGTTGCCATTGAATCCGCTGTCGGAGGGCTCCAGCAAAGGACGGTACAGACACAGATACACCAGCCACTGGGTAATGGCAATAAACACCAGGTTGGGCCAGCGGATCAAGCGTAAAAAAGCGAAGAAGAGTGCCATGGCTTATCGGGAGCGGATATCGGACTGATGTTTCCAGTGACCATTGGATCGGAGTACCTGTTCGATCACATCGCGGACACACCCCATGCCACCGGTATAAGGTGAGATGTAATGGGCGGCCGATCGGATCTCAGCGACGGCATCGTTGGGGCAAGCGGATCGCCCCACCAGCAACATCGCCGCGAGATCGGGCAGGTCATCGCCCATGTAAAGCGTGTGCAGGGGCTCCCATCCAAGCGCTTGCATGCGGTTCAGTATAAAACCGGCTTTGTCGGACACGGAGAAATGGATGTCATCCACTCCCAGTTTCTCCAACCGATCGGCCACCGCCGAACGGGCACTTCCGGAAACGATCAGGAGCGAATAACCCATTTGCCGGGCCAGTTGTAGCGCATAGCCGTCTTTGATGTTCATGCGACGCACTTGCTCCCCGCCCGGCATAACATAGACCGTTCCGTCCGTCAGCACCCCATCGATATCGAAGATGAAGTGGCGGATAGCAGAAAAGGCAACGGGCTGAACACTGCTCATAGCGAATGGCCTTAAAGATACAGAAGCAGGAGGAGTTAGCGTTGGTTGTCGCGCCACTCGTAGACCCAGGAACTCTGGATCATCTCGAGGTGCCCCTCGGTAGATTGTTCCCGGGTGCCAACAAAGCCCGGGACCTGCAAGACCCACTCGAGCAGATCGGTGAACCGAACACGATAGATCTTTCCCTCATTGAAATCATCTCCGAAACGTTCGTAGAGTTTCAGGGCGATGTCTTCGTGATCGGACCAATGTATGGGAGGTTCAAAATGTGACATAGGATGATTTTATTCGCCCAGGAATTGGGTTTGATCGGGCAAGGTGACCACAATGTCGCCGGAGCCTTCCTGCAACAGGCATTGACAGCCCAAGCGGGAGTTCAGACGGGGATTCACGGCACGGTCGATGAAATCTTCTTCTTTCTCACTGAGTTCCTCCAGGTGTTGCTCGCCCTGCTGAACATAGAGATGGCAGGTACTGCAGGCGCAGACACCACCGCAGTTGTGATGCAGATCAATGTCGTTGTTGAGGGCAACTTCGAGCAAACTTTGTCCGGGTGCCACCTGCGTTAACGTACGAGGTTCCAAACCGGGTTGTTCGAATTGAAAAGTGATTTTGTACATAGGAATTAGGGCTTCAGTCTCGGGCCGCAAAAGTACTAAAACAATGCATCGGGTAAATGGTTGTAGGGGTGGTAACTTTGCGCCGTGTTAACTTTTTATCAGCTCTGGTTTCGATTGGGTGCCTGGCTATGGCCGGGCTGGGCCGCCAAACAGGCCTTTTCGATCTTCATCACGCCGCAAATCCGCACCCGAAAACCTCTCCCCCCGGTCTTCGAGCAGGCAGAACCGCTGGAGTGGATCGAATCCGGCAATCGCTGCAAAGGCTGGAGATGGAACGCCGGCGGGAAAAGAAGGGTGTTGATCCTGCATGGCTTTTCCTCGGCTGCTCGAAACTTTGCCCATTTGGTCGTTTCACTGATCGAAAAGGACGTGCAGGTGATCGCTTTTGATGCCCCGGCCCATGGCGACAGTGAGGGCAAGCAGATCCACTCACTCCGATATCGAAAATTCATTCAGGAGATCAGACAGCAATGGGGACCTTTCGATGGGTACATTGCCCATTCATTTGGAGGTTTGTCGCTCAGCCTGGCCCTGGAGGAACAACCGCCCCGGGCAAGCGACCGGGTGGTTTTGATCGCTCCTGCCACGGAAACCCGATCGGCCCTAAAGCAGCTCCAATCCACACTACACTTATCGGATCGTATCCTGACACTTATCGGGGAGGCGATCGTGAAGAGAAGTGGAAAATCTACCGATTGGTTCTCCGTGAATCGAGTGGTCAAAAATCTGAGCAATCCGATCCTTTGGATACATGATCGCAACGATGACATTACGCCTTATGCCGATATCCTGCCTACGCTACAACTCGCCCCGAATCATGTGCGGTTTATGCTCACGGAGGGACTGGGGCATCGGCGTATCTACCGAGAGGCGACCGTTTGTCGGGAGATCGTTGATTTTTTAACTTCCAACGATACGACTCCATGAATCGAATCCGAAAATACCTGGCGCTGGGCGACTCCTACACCATTGGAGAGGCCGTTCGAACGGAAGAAAGTTTTCCTGGCCAACTCGTTGCCCTGCTTCAGGCAACTGATCAGCCCGTAGAGCAGTGGCGGGTGATCGCGAAAACGGGTTGGACAACCGATGAGCTGATGCATGCCATAGACGAAGCAGATAAGATCGATCCGATCGCCTGTGATCAAGACCTGGTGACCTTGCTCATAGGGGTCAACAATCAATACCGGGGCCGACCGGTCTCGGAATTTGCCAGCTCCTTCCAAGAACTGCTGAATCGGGCGATTGGCTTTGCCGGAAATCATCCCGACCGGGTTCGGGTATTATCCATTCCGGATTGGGGGGTAACACCCTTTGCGGCCGATCGGAACCGGGTCGAGATCGCCGAACAGATCGATTCTTATAACGCACAAAAGCGATCCCTTTGTGAGCAGGCAGGTGTATCATATATATATATTACGGACCTGACCCGGGAGGCAACCAATAACCCCGAGCTGATCACAACAGACGGATTGCATCCTTCCGGCATCGACTATTTACGATGGGCTAAACGGGTTTGGAGCACGCTGGAATCCAGTTGATTGATCCGGTTTTCACCCCGCTAACATTTCATCGCAAAACGTGAGAAAATTCCCGTTGGTGGAAAATTTCCTAATCTTGCTCTAACTTGCGACCGCTTGAACGCGGTTTTTTTATATCAAAGTCCCCCATGGCGAAAAACTTATTGATCGTTGAGAGTCCGGCCAAAGCCAAAACCATCGAGAAGATACTCGGCGCTGATTTTCAGGTAAAAAGTTGTTTTGGACACATCCGTGACCTGGAGAAGGCCGGGATGGGAATTGACGTCGACAAACAGTTTGAACCGCGCTATATTGTTTCGGCCGATAAGGAAAAAGTGGTCAGCGAATTGCGTTCACTGGCCAAGAAATCCAAGGAAGTTTGGTTGGCGACGGATGAGGACCGCGAGGGGGAGGCCATCAGCTGGCATTTATGTGAAGTCTTGGGGTTGAATCCCCAGACCACCAAGCGGATCGTCTTTCACGAGATCACCAAGCCGGCGATTCAATCGGCCGTGGAGCATCCGCGCAAAGTGGATATGAACCTGGTGATGGCTCAGCAAGCCCGTCGCATTTTGGATCGCATCGTTGGATTTGAGTTGAGTCCCGTACTCTGGCGTAAGATGAGTATGCGCAACAACCTCAGTGCCGGCCGGGTGCAAAGTGTGGCCGTTCGGCTGATCGCAGAAAGAGAGCGGGAGATCAATGCCTTTCAGGCGGAGAGCCAGTTCAAGATCGAAGGTTCTTTTCAGGCCCCGGATGCGGAAGGAAGGATGATCTCTTTCTCGGCGGAAGGAAAAAAACAACCGACGGCACAGTCGGCTGAAAAATTTCTGGAAAGCTGCAAGGGGGCGTCCTATAAAGTGACCGATATACAAGTTAAACCCGGCAAACGTTCCCCGGCCCCACCCTTCACCACTTCCACGTTGCAACAGGAAGCTTCGCGCAAGCTGGGGTACAGCGTATCGCGGACCATGCAGATCGCACAGCGCCTCTATGAGAACGGATACATCACGTACATGCGTACCGACAGCGTGAACCTGAGCAAGACGGCCTTGGCCGATATTTCTCAAACGGTGAAATCGATGTACGGCGAGTCGTATCATCAATTCCGGAAATACAAGAACAAGAACGAAAGTGCCCAGGAAGCGCATGAGGCGATTCGTCCCACTTACATGAGCACCTCGCGCATTGCCGAGGCCGAATGGGCCCGGCTCTATGAGTTGATCTGGAAACGGACCATGGCCTGTCAAATGGCCGACGCGGAACTGGAGAAAACCGCGGTAGACATCGAGATCTCTACCAATAAAGAATCGCTGACCGCTACCGGCGAGGTATTGAAGTTTGACGGATTTCTGAAAGTATATATGGAAGGAAAGGACGAAGAGGAGAGCGACGATCAGCCGGAAGGTATTTTGCCGCCGGTGAGCAAAGGGCAATCCCTTACCCTCACGCAATTGCAGGCGGTGGAACGTTTTTCTCGTCCCCTCCCCCGCTACACCGAAGCCTCCCTGGTAAAAAAATTAGAAGAGTTGGGCATCGGTCGTCCGTCGACCTACGCGCCCACCATCTCCACGATCCTCAAAAGAGGTTATGTAGAAAAACGCGACAAAGAAGGCATGCAACGCGCCTATCAGGTCTTGACCTTGAAGAAGGATAAACTTACCGCCGTCACCGAGTTTGAAAATACGGGCGCGGAAAAATCAAAGCTCTTCCCTTCAGATCTGGGACTGGTGGTAACTGATTTTCTCAAACAGCACTTCCAGCAGATCATGGATTACGGATTCACGGCCTCCATTGAAAATGAATTTGACGAAGTGGCCGAAGGAAAACGGAAGTGGAGCCAGATGATCCAGGCCTTTTACAAACCCTTCAAGAAAGAAGTGGAACAGACCATCGAAACGGCCGAGAGTATCAAGGGCGAGCGGGTGTTGGGAACCGATCCCAAATCCGGAAAGGCCGTAATCGCCCGCAGGGGTCGATACGGGGCGATG
>CAXRAX010000027.1:0-13287 GCA_964229195.1 Chitinophagaceae bacterium
AGAGATCTTACGAACGGTGAACGAAGCAGTCGCTCCGTGACCTTGTGTTTTGATCACGTCGCCTTTAAAGGACTGGATACGCTCCTTGGCACCTTCAATGATCTTATAGTTGACGGTGATGTTATCGCCCGGCTTGAAGGCCGGGTAATCTGTCTTTCCCGTGAGCTGTTCGTGGATGTACGTGACCGCGTTCATGATTTCAAATTTTAAGGGAGGGCAAAGGTAAGGGATCTCCGTGAATTTTTGAAATCCGGTCAGGAAAAACCCAGGGGGCAATCTCTTGATCCTGAGCGATTTCTGTTTAGCGGGCTACGTTCACGGCTCTTTTCTCTCGAATCACCGTCACCTTGATCTGTCCGGGGAAGGTCATTTCGGTCTGGATCTTCTGGGCGATCTCGAAAGAGAGTCGGTCAGATTCCTGATCGCTGACCTTATCGGCCTCCACGATCACCCGCAATTCCCTTCCGGCCTGGATGGCATAAGCCTTCTCCACGCCGGTATAGTTCATGGCCAGGTTCTCCAAGTCTTTGATCCGCTGTAAATACTGCTGCATGATCTCGCGACGGGCACCCGGGCGGGCACCGCTGATGGCATCGCAAGCCTGAATGATCGGTGAGATCACATATTGCATTTCCATTTCATCGTGGTGTGCCCCAATGGCATTGACGACGGCAGGGTTCTCGCCATATTTTTCCGCCAGCTTGGCGCCCAGCAGGGCATGGCTCAATTCACTTTCTTCGTCCGGAACTTTTCCGATATCGTGCAGCAGTCCGGCTCGCTTGGCCAATTTAGGATTGAGTCCGAGCTCGGCGGCCATGGTGGCGCAGAGGTTGGCCGTTTCGCGGCTGTGCATGAGCAGGTTCTGTCCGTACGAGGAACGGAATCGCATCCGCCCTACCATCCGCACCAATTCTTTGTGCAAACCATGTATGCCAAGTTCTATGACGGTCCGCTCTCCGATCTCCATCACTTGTTCCTCGATCTGGCGACGCGTTTTCTCGACCACTTCCTCGATGCGGGCCGGGTGAATACGTCCGTCGGCCACCAACCGCTGCAAACTCAATCGTGCGATCTCGCGGCGCAGTGGGTCGAAACTTGATAAGAGGATCGCTTCGGGTGTATCATCCACGATCAGGTCAACGCCGGTCGCAGCCTCAATGGCCCGGATATTTCGGCCTTCTCGACCAATGATCTGTCCCTTGATCTCATCACTCTCCAAGTGGAATACGGTGATGGTATTTTCAATGGCCTGTTCAGCGGCCGTGCGCTGGATGGTTTGGATGATGATCTTGCGGGCTTCCTTGCCGGCTTTTTGCTTGGCGTCCTCAATGATCTCTTGCTGCAGGGCCAGGGCACGGGTTTCTGCTTCTTGCTTCAAACTTTCTACGAGTTGGTTACGCGCGTCCTCGGCCGAAAGATTGGCGATCTTCTCCAGGCGGCGTACATGCTCTTCCTGCTTTTTATCCAGTTCCGCCTTTCGCTGATTGTTGAGCTCGATCTGTCGATTGAGGTTCTCTTTGATGGCCTCGTTGTCCTTTAGCTGCTTGTCGAGATTGCCTTCTTTCTGGCTGATCGACTGCTCTTTTTGACGGATTCGGCTTTCGGTATCGTTGATCTTCTTGTTTTTTTCGAAGATCTCTTTTTCGTGCGCGGCCTTCAGCTGCACGAAACGCTCTTTGGCCTCCACCTCTTTTTCTTTCTTGACGGTTTCGGCCCGGAGCTCAGCCTCTTTCAATATGGTCGATGCTTTCGCTTCGGCTTCCTCAATTTTTTTCTGCGTGTTGCCGGCAAAGATGATCTTGCCCAGGACAAGGCCCACGACCAAGCCCCCGCCACCAATGATGGCCAGTAATATATTCGGGTCCATGAATGCGGTTGTTTAATAGGTACACAAAAGAAGTATTAATTACAACTAATTGATTTACAAACACTTGAATATCAATCGATCAGCTGTTTCACAAAGGTACGATTTCGGAGCGAATGCGGAAAATCACCTGCTGACCAATAGGCCCCCAGCATTGGCCGGAAGGGATTAACTTGAGCAGCAAAACTATTTTATGTTGCGTACCGCTCTGCTATTGGGTCTGTTCATGCCGATGTTACTGCTGGCTCAGTCCTCCTCTCGGTCTTTTGTGTTAGAGGGACAACTCGTTGGATCCGACCCCTACCCGTCCAAGATCCAGATTCAATACCGGGGGGCACAGGGATGGAAAATGGATAGTGCCAATGTGGTGAGCGGACAGTTTCGACTGGAGGGAAAGATTGTGGAACCGACCCTGGCCCGACTCCTGATTCGCGCTACCACGCCCGGAACCAAGAACAGTACCAAAGAAATATTTCTGATGCCGGGCAAGCAGCGGGTCCGCCTTTCGGCCGATGTCAAACGATTTCAGGTAACCGGATCCGAAGCCCACCGGGCCTATGAGAAATTAAAAAAGCAATCCGCGGGGTATGATGCCCAATACGAAACGCTGATCACCGAATATCAGACATACGCCAAGGCTAAAGAAACTGCCAAGCAGGCGATGGTGGAAGATAAATTGGACTCGATCGATGCACTTCGCCGGGAGAACGTGTATCGACGTTTTTTGGTGGAAACGCCCAACACCCCGATCTCGCCCTACGTGTTGCAGGAATATGCCGGATGGGACATAGAGCCGATCAGGGTCGAGCCACTGTACAACCTGTTGTCATCGTCGGAGAAGCAATATCCTTCCATGATCGAGTTCAAACAAAGTTTGGATATGGCCAAGCTCACGCAGGTGGGCGTGCCGGCTATGGAGTTTGTGCAGAATGATACCCTCGACAAACCCGTGGCACTGTCTTCTTTTCGGGGAAAATATGTACTGATCGATTTTTGGGCCAGCTGGTGCGGTCCCTGTCGCGTTGAAAACCCCAACGTGGTTAAGGCGTTCTTGACCTACCGCGACCGAAATTTTCAGGTTCTTGGTGTATCGCTGGATCGTCCGGGGCAAAAAGATAAATGGATGAAGGCCATTCACGATGATAAGCTTACGTGGACACATGTCAGTGACCTGAAATTCTGGAACAACGCCGTAGCCGTTCAGTACGGCATCCGAGCCATCCCGCAAAACCTGCTCATCGATCCCAACGGGATCATCGTAGCAAAGAATTTAAGAGGAGAGAAGTTGATGAATACGTTGGCAGGAATTCTTAAATGAGTGTACCGTTTAGTGAAATGGGTTGATTGCAGTACGGCAGTAAGTCCTGTGCTAAATCCCAGCCCTGTTCTCTGAATCTACTTCTGTTACTGTTCCTTCATCATTTCGTCCAGTAGCGATTCGATCTTGCTCATGCGTTCTTCGATCCCTTCTTGTTCGATACCGGCGGCTTGTTGGGCGAGTTGTTCGGTGGCGAACCAGATGACCACCATGGCGATGTAATCTTGCATGTCCTTTCCGGCGAACAGGGTTCGGAATTCCAGGATCTTGTCGTTGATCATCTTGAGGGTCTTGCGGACGACCTCCTCGTCCTGCGGCTGGATCTTGATCCGGTAGCTTCGATCACCGATGACGGCAGAGATGGGGATGAGGTTGGACATATTTCTTTATTCGCTGAGTAGGGCAATACACCGGTCGATCTCCTTCAGGTATCCGTTGAGTTTTTTCTCGATCTCTTTTTTGTCGGCGGCGTTCAGATCACCGGCGTTGAGTTTCAGGACGTCCAGTTGGGTGCGCAGCAATTGAACCTGCTCCTGTGCCTGTTTTAGTTTCTCCTCGGCTTCTCCCACTGTGCGACGCAAGCGATCGTTTTCCTGATGCAGGGCTTTGTGGCGCCGCATCAGTTGTTGCAGTTTGTCCAGAATGCGTTTAAGGGTTGCTTCCAAGGAGGTCATTTTCGGATCTCGGCGCCGCATTGGGTCGATAAAGTGTCGATCACTTGCTGCATCCACCCGTCTATCTCTGCATCGGTCAATGTTTTTTCCGGATGCTGAAAGGTCAGGTTGATGGCCATCGACCGCTTGTCGGTGCCGAGTTTGTCGCTTTCGAATATATCAAAGAGTTTGATACCCTGCAGATTTTCCAGCCCGATCTTCTGCACAGCACCCCGGATCCGGGTCCAGCTCAATTCCCTCCCCAGCAACATCGACAGGTCGCGCTGTACCGCCGGAAACTTGGGAAGCGGCGCGATCTTTCTTGGCCGATCAAGGGATCGGCGCAGGAGTTCTTGCCAGTCCAGCTCGGCATAGAAAACCGGCTGTTTGATGCCAAAGCGACCCAAGATTTGGGCGGATACTTCTCCTCCGTCAGCCAGGCAGGTGCCGGACGAGATCCAGCGGATCGGATCCTTGATCTGCGCCAAGCTATCCGGGTATTCTTCCGTTATGTTGTCGATACCGAGCCACTGAAACAAAGTATGGAGCTGCGATTTGATCGCAAACAGGTCCGTCGCCCGCGACGGCTGCTTCCAATCCCCTTCCTGGAGGTCACCGCTGCAGACCAAGATCAACTTGGGGGTTTCCCGGTACTCGGTTCCGCCCAGGTATTGATAGGTTTTTCCAAATTCAAAAAGCCGGAGCATCGTGTTCTTGTGATTCAGGTTATGCGCCACCACTTCAAGTGCCGTTTCCAGTAATCGGGGTCGCATCACATTCAATTCCTGACTCAGGCTGTTGATCATCTGCACCAGCGTGGTCGATTCCTCCTCGGAGAAATAGGCCCGGTTGGTGATGGAGTTGGTGACGATCTCCTGAAAACCTTGTCCCGCCAACCGATCGGAAATATTTTCCTGTGCCGTGAGCAAACGGTCTTCACTGGAGACGGCCGGACTGATCCGGATCGTTTGGGGAATCGGGATATTATCCAGCCCGTCGATCCGAAGAATCTCTTCCACCAGATCGGCCGGTTGTTCGATGTCGGTCTTGAAGCTGGGAACTGCCACGCGAAATTCATTGTCCGATTCGCGAAGGATCTCAAAGCCCAGGGCCAGCAGGATCGTTCGCACCGCCTCTGGATGATAGTTCTTTCCGCTCAGTTTTTTCAAGTACTGCCAGCTCAGCGAGATCTCCACTTTTTCTTTTCTCCCGGGGTATAGATCCGTCATCGCCCCCACTACTTTTCCGCCGGCGATCTCCGTGATCAGTTGTACGGCCCGCAGCAATACGCGGTCGCATATTCCCGGATCCGTTCCTTTTTCAAAACGCAGGGCCGCATCGGTTCGCAATCCGTGATGAAAAGAGGTTTTCCGAATTCCAACCCCGTGGAAGCAGGCACTCTCCAGGAATATATTGGTGGTTTGCGGCTGTACGCCAGAGGCTTTTCCGCCAAAAACACCGGCGAGGCACAAACCGCCTTCAGCGTCACAGATCATCAGATCGTCTTCTTGCAAGGTGCGGGTTGTATCATCGAGGGTAATGAAACGAGTACCCTTTGCTAGTTTTTTCACTTCGATGCGTCCTCCACGAATCGTATCCGCATCAAAGGCATGCAGGGGCTGACCGGTTTCGTGCAACAGATAATTGGTGATGTCGACGAGGTTATTGATCGGTCGCACCCCGATGGCTTTTAATCGTTGCTGCAGCCAGGTCGGTGATTCTTCCACTCGCACGCCTTCTATGGAGATGCCGCAGTAACGTTGACAATCCGCCGGGTTTTGGATCATCACTTCGATCGGAGCTTTTTTCTTCGTGGAGGGGATGGCTGGGGAGGCGGGCAATTGCGGCCGACATTCGGTTCGTTCGTGGTGCGACAGGTAAGCACAAACATCTCGGGCCACGCCCCAGTGACTCATGGCATCCATTCGGTTGGGGGTCAGTCCGATCTCATAAACAATATCGCTGTAAGGTTTGAAATGCTCTGCAGCCGGGGTGCCGGGGACGAGCGGTTCACTCAGCACCAGGATGCCATCGTGCGAGGGGCCCAGTCCTAATTCATCCTCTGCACAGATCATACCCTGACTTTCCTCTCCCCGGATCTTGGCTTTTTTCAGGGTGATGGGATCGCCGCTGAGCGGATAGATGGTGGAACCGATCGTGGCGACCAATACGGTTTGTCCGACTGCCACATTGGGTGCGCCGCAGACAATGTGCAGGGGTTCGGCTTGGCCCACATCTACCCGGGTGAGCCGGAGTCGGTCGGCATTGGGGTGCGGGTGCACCTCCAAGACCTTTCCAACGACCACGCCTTTCAATCCGCCACGGATCTCTTCAAAGGGGATCTGTTTTTCTACTTCGAGTCCGATCGAAGTCAAGATCCGACCGAGCCGATCGGGATCGATCGGTTGGGGTAAATACTCGCTTAACCAGTGGTAGGAGATCGTCATAGCAGGGGTGGGACGAAGATACGAAAGCGAAGCGGCGAAGAAAGAAGATTGCCTACTTTTGAGCCTCAATTCAACCTGATATGGCCAATCAACTGTTAGCCGGTAAATGCGGCATCATCTTCGGGGCATTGGATGAGAAGTCCATTGCCTGGAAAACGGCCCTCCGCTGCCACGAGGAGGGAGCCAAGATCGTACTCACCAACGCGCCCGTGGCCTTGCGCATGGGCGAGATCAATAAACTTTCTGCCTTGTGTGGCAATGCCCCGGTCATTGGTGCAGATGTTACCAACATGGACGACCTGAAAAATCTATTTGAGCAGGCCATGAAGCATTTTGGCGGGCCGATGGATTTTGTGTTGCACTCCATCGGCATGAGCCTCAATGTCCGCAAAGGCAAACATTATACTGAGATGAATTACGAGTGGAATCAAAAGACGCTGGATATCTCCGCCATGAGTTTTCATCGGGTACTGCGCACGGCCTGGGACTTGGATGCGATCCGTGACTGGGGCAGTGTGGTGGCCCTGAGCT
The DNA here is from genome assembly GCA_964229195.1 of Chitinophagaceae bacterium. Lineage (GTDB taxonomy): Bacteria > Bacteroidota > Bacteroidia > Chitinophagales > Chitinophagaceae > JJ008. Next base: position 6,814 of record CAXRAX010000027.1, read on the forward strand.
ACATCGCCGCCCAGCGCGTGTTCCCGGATTATAATGAAATGGCCGACGCCAAGGCGTTGTTGGAAAGTGTGACCCGCAGTTTCGGGTATCATTACGGCGTTCGCCGAAAAGTTCGCATCAACACGGTATCCCAATCGCCTACCCGGACCACCGCGGGCAGCGGCGTCAAAGGGTTTGATGGATTCATCAATTATGCGGAGGCGATGAGTCCGCTGGGCAACGCCACCGGCGAAGATTGTGCGAGTTATTGCGTGACGTTGTTCAGTGATCTGACCCGCTACGTGACCATGCAAAACCTGTTTCACGACGGTGGCTTCTCCTTTACGGGAGTGACCCAATCGGTGATCGAAAAAATGGGCGACTGATAGTCGTCAATTAAAAAAAACCTCCCGTATCGGGAGGTTTTTTTATGTCCGTTCGGTTGGATCAGTATTCATCTTCGTTGAAGAGAAAATCGTCCTGCGTAGGATAATCGGGCCAAATGTCCTCGATCGATTCAAATACATCCCCCTCGTCTTCGAGTTCCTGCAGGTTCTCGACCACTTCGATCGGGGCACCGGAGCGAATGGAGTAATCGATCAGTTCATCTTTCGTCGCCGGCCAGGGGGCGTCTTCCAAGTAAGAGGCAAGTTCCAGAGTCCAAAACATGGATGTGGTTATTTTCCGCGAATGTAGGCAGAATATCCAATTTGCCAAATCCGTTAAATAGGGTACAGACCCTGATTTTTTTGAGTAGTTTCGGGGTCGCATCCATGCTGATGATCCACGGTAAAAACATTTCTAAAAAATTCGGAGATCTTTCCGTGCTGCGGGAAGTGAATCTCTCCGTGTCCGCGGGAGAAGTGGTTTCCCTGGTAGGTCCCTCCGGTTCCGGAAAAAGTACCCTGCTGCATATTCTGGGCACATTGGATCAACCCGATCAGGGATCGGTTGAGATCAATGGCACAGATGTAACCCGCTTGTCCAGAAACGAGCTGGCCGCGTTTCGAAATCGCTCGATTGGTTTTGTCTTTCAATTCCACCACCTGTTACCCGAGTTCAGTGCCTTGGAAAATGTTTGTATTCCCGGTTGGTTGGGAAAACGCGCTCGTACCGAAGTGAAGAAAGAGGCGCAGGAGTTGTTGGAGTTACTGGGACTGACCGGTCGGGCAGACCATCGCCCCCCTCAACTCTCCGGTGGGGAGCAGCAACGCGTGGCCGTAGCCCGTGCCCTCATCAATAAGCCTGCCGTTGTATTTGCCGATGAGCCCACCGGCAACTTGGATACGGCTACCGCCCAGGAGATGCACCGTTTGTTCTTTGACCTGCGCGATCAATTGAAACAAACGTTTCTCATCGTTACGCACAATGAAGAACTCGCGTCGCTCAGTGATCGATGTTTGCGGATCCGGGACGGCGAACTGAGCTGATCTGTGTCAGGGGTGCGCTAGATACCAACTTTTTAATTCATCCAGCGTGTTGGTGACTTTGGCATTGTCGGTCCACCAATCATGAAACGTCAGGGGATAGCTGATCAAACGTCGGTCTACCCCCAAGGTGCCCAGTCGGCTGTGCAGCGCACTGCTTTGATCGGGGTTCACGATGGGATCGAGTGCGCCATGAAAAAAAATAGTGGCCGGGGAAGTGGTCGTTGCCTGGTATTGGGGGCTGCACGACTTATACCGTTGTTCCGAGACAGGCGTGACCGGAAGCAAAGGCATTCCCAAGTAAGTTGATAATACTGTTCCGTAAACAATATTGTTATAATAGGCCATGCTGAACAGGTCGGTGGGACCAGCCAATGAGGCCACGGCTTTGATCTTACCATTGCCGTTGCGCGTGTAGCTCAACGCCAGCGAGAGGTGTCCGCCGGCACTGTGGCCGACCAAATAAATTTTTTGATTGCTGAACGTGTAGTAAGATGCTTTTCGAAAACAGTATTGTATGGCACTGTCGAGGTCGTCTAACTGCATCTTATAGTTATCAGGGTTGTTCGTTGAGAGCCGGTAGTTCACGTTGGCCACGGCGAAACCGCGTTGTTTGAGTCCGTTGGACAGGAATAGAAACTCCGATTTATCCCCTGTAACCCAGCCTCCGCCATGTACGATCATGACCAAGGGGGTTTGAGCATTTCGATTGGCTGGCAAGGCGAGATTCAGTCGTTGTAGGGGGTCGTCGCCATAATCCAGGTTGTTCACCGTGGTATCGACCAGGGGGAAAATTGGATTGGGAGCCGGATTGTCGGGCCGACAAGCCTCCAACATCAAAAAAAGCAAGGCGATCAGTGGGAGCGCAATTCTTTTCATAATCCTACCGAAAGTAATACGAAAAATCGCTTCCAGCCGAGCTGAATTTTACACCCTTGGTTTCCAGGGAATTTCCGGGATGTTCAGTTGTTGTCCGACATACCTCGAGAGTACAAAAAGATAATCGCTCAGGCGGTTGAGGTATTGAATGATCAGCGGGGCCACTTCTTCCCCTTCTAGTTCGAGCCGTACGCAATGGCGTTCGGTGCGTCGACAAACACAGCGGGCAATGTGCAGATGGGATAGTGTGGGATGACCGCCGGGCAGAATGAAATTTTTCATAGCCGGTAGCTCACCGGTCATCCGGTCGATCTCTTTTTCCAACCCCTGCACATCCGTCTCTTTCAGGTCGGGCAGTTTCATGCCGGGCTCCTTCACCGGGTCGCAGGCCAGGGCCGATCCGATGGTGAAGAGGCGGTCTTGCACTTCTCGAAGGACTTTCCGGCTGTTCTCATCTGCCAGCAGATCGAGACAGAGCCCCAAATAGGAGTTCAACTCATCCACCGTACCATATGCTTCGATGCGCAGGTGTGATTTGGGTACTTTGGTGCCTCCGATCAGGGAGGTGGTGCCATCGTCACCGGTCTTGGTATAGATCTTCAGGGCCATTCGGGGTGCTTGTAAGCTGACTAACAACGCGAGTCGACGAAGGTTTGAATCCGATCAGGCAAAAATGGGTTTGGACTGATTTTGTTTATCGCTTTCGATCACCCCATCGCGCAAACGGACCACCCTTCGGGCATGGTTGGCGATATCCTCCTCGTGGGTAACAATGACGATCGTGTTGCCGCGACCATGGATCTGATCGAAGATCTCCATGATCTCGTAGGAGGTTTTGGAATCCAGGTTGCCCGTGGGCTCATCCGCCAAGATCAGCGAGGGATCGTTGACCAGGGCCCGGGCTATGGCCACGCGTTGGCACTGACCACCCGACAACTCATTTGGCTTGTGATGGCTGCGATCCGTCAGGCTCACCAGCTCCAGCATCGCCATCGCTTTTTCGGTCCGCTCCTTCTTTTTCATCCCGGCATAGACCAGGGGTAAGGCTACGTTCTCCACGGCGGTTAGTCGAGGCAAGAGGTTGAATTGCTGAAAAACGAATCCGATCTCCTTGTTGCGAACTTCCGCCAGGTCATCGTCCTGCATTTGGCTCACGTCTTTCTGGTTGAGGATATACGTTCCGCCGGACGGTGTATCCAAACAGCCGATGATGTTCATCAGGGTGCTCTTACCGGAACCGGAGGGACCCATCAGGGCCACGTACTCATTTCGATGGATGAGCAGCGACAGACCCTTCAAAACCTGCAGTTCATGCTTGCCCATGAAATAACTCTTTTGGATCTGTTCCAACCGGATGATCTCGTTTGACATAACGAAGTCGGAATTTTTTACAGTGGTCCTTTCCGAAGGGGCAAAGATAAACTCAACTGAGCACTTATTCTTACCTTAGCCCGCCTATGCAGTCCTCCCAAAATATCGTGATGAGCGGCATCCGTCCCACCGGATACCTGCACCTGGGAAATTATTTCGGGGCGCTGCGTAATTATGTCCGGATGCAGGACGAGTACCCCTGTTTTTTCATGGTGGCCGACCTCCATTCGCTCACGACGCACCCCGATACCAAAACCCTGCGCACCAGTGTAACCCGTGTGCTGGCGGAGAACATCGCGTGCGGACTCGATCCGGAAAAAGTGGCCCTCTATTGCCAGAGCCACGTACCGGAAACCGCTGAGCTCTATCTCTATTTCAATATGCTGGCCTACAAAGGCGAGTTGGAAAAGACCACCACCTTCAAAGACAAGGCTCGCTTACAACCCGATAATATCAATGCCGGACTGCTCACTTATCCGGTACTCCAAACCGCTGATATCTTACTGCATCGGGCCAACCTGGTGCCCGTGGGCAAAGACCAGGAGCAACACCTGGAAATGGCCCGCAATTTTGCCCAGCGCTTCAACCACCGCTATGGCGATATATTCCCGGAGCCACAGGCGTTCAATTATGGTCAGGAGTTGGTCAAAGTACCCAGTTTAGATGGTGCGGGTAAGATGAGTAAGAGCGAAAATCAAAACGCTACCCTCTATTTGGCTGACGACGATGATTCCATCCGAAAGAAATTGATGAAGGCTAAGACCGATGCGGGCCCCACGCAGCCCGGCCAACCCAAGCCCGACTACATCGAAAATCTTTTTTCGCTCATGCGGTTGGTCAGTGCCCCGGAAGTACTGGCTCAGTTTGAAGCTGCCTATGATGGATGTACGATCCGGTATGGCGATATGAAAAAGCAATTGGGGGAGGATATGGTCCGTTTCATCGCTCCCATCCGGTCCCGCGCAGCTGAAATTCAGTCCGATGAGACCTACCTGAAAAAAGTGATGCAGCTCGGGGCGGAAAAGGCCCGGACCAGTGCGGTACAGACCCTGACGGCGGTGCGGGCTGCTATGGGATTGAACTATTATTGAAAATTATTCCGGAAAGAAGCTGAATCCGAAAATTCGGAGTATTTTGTCCGCCCGGTCGGATGGGACCGCTACGTACAATTATGGCAAAGGCTAAAAAAGCAAAACACATTGCGATCGCCGGTAACATCGGTGCCGGTAAGACCACCCTCACGGAATTGCTGAGCAAACACTATCGTTGGATCCCTCATTTCGAGGATGTAGATCACAATCCTTACTTGATGGATTTCTACGAGGACATGCCCCGTTGGAGTTTCAACCTCCAGATCTATTTCCTGAACAGCCGGCTTCGTCAGCTCGTTGAGATCCAGCAAGGCACCGAGACCATCATCCAGGACCGCACCATCTATGAGGATGCCAACATCTTCGCGCCCAACCTGCACGAGATGGGACTGATGAGCAAGCGTGACTTCGAGAATTATTATGAGTTTTTTCAGACCCTGAAATCCTTGGTCCGCCCCCCCGACCTGCTCATCTACCTGCAGGCTTCGGTGCCAACACTGGTGGGACAAATTCAAAAACGAGGTCGGGAATACGAGGAGAACATCCGTCTCGATTACCTGAAACGCTTAAATGATTTCTATCAGAAATGGATAGGCGAATACAAAGAAGGTCGGCTGCTGATCATTGATGTCGACAAGCTAAAGTTTGGCGAGCGCGAGGAAGACCTGGGTGAGGTGATCCGTCGAGTCGATGCCGAACTGCACGGTTTGTTCTAAGCCTTCGGGGCCGCGGCCATTACTTCGGCACTCACGCCGCTCGCGTACTTTTCAAAATTCTTCACGAACAGGCCTGCCAGATACTTGGCTTTTGTGTCGTAGGCGGCCGGATCGCTCCAGGTGTTACGCGGGTGCAGCACTTCGCTGGGTACGCCCGGGCATTGGTCCGGGATGGCCAGCCCAAATACCGGATCATTGGTATAGTTCGCGGCGTCCAGTTTGCCTTCCAGCGCGGCGGTGATCATCGCCCGTGTGAAAGAGAGTTTCATGCGATGGCCGGTGCCATAGGCCCCGCCGGTCCATCCCGTATTGATCAGCCACACATTCACTTTATTTTCCTGCATCTTCTTTCCCAGCAGGTGTGCGTACTCGCCCGGATGCAACGGGAAGAAGGGTGCCCCGAAACAAGCACTGAAAGTGGGTTTGGGCTCCGTTACACCCGCTTCGGTACCGGCCACCTTTGCAGTATAGCCTGAGATGAACTGATACATCGCCTGGCCCGGATTCAATTTGGAGATCGGCGGCAGTACCCCATAGGCGTCACAGGTCAGGAAAAAGATATTCTTGGGCAATCCTCCGATGGAAGGTTCCAGGGCGTTGCTGATATAATGCAGCGGATAGGAAACACGGGTATTCTCCGTGATGGTGTCATCATCGAAATTCACTCGGTTGGTGCCGGGGAAGAAACTGATGTTCTCGAGCAACGCACCCGGACGGATCGCATGAAAGATCTCGGGTTCCTTTTCCTCAGTAAGGTTGATGGTCTTGGCATAACATCCCCCTTCAAAATTGAAGATGCCGTCGTTCGACCAGCCATGCTCGTCGTCGCCAATAAGTTTACGATTGGGATCGGCACTCAGCGTTGTCTTCCCGGTTCCACTCAGGCCAAAGAAGATCGCGGTGTCGCCAGTCGGTCCCATATTGGCGCTGCAATGCATACTCAGTACCCCGTGTTCTTTCACCAGCACATAATTCAAGATGGTGAAAATTCCTTTTTTGGTCTCACCGGTG
>CAXRAX010000028.1:0-38059 GCA_964229195.1 Chitinophagaceae bacterium
GGATTCAAACTCATTCACGCGGGCATATTCATCGTAATCCCGATTGTATTTCTCGGATGGAAAGCCTGGCTGATCGGATTCTTGGTGTATGCGTTGTTCACGGGCCTGGTCCTGAGCCTGGTCTTCCAGCTGGCACATACCGTGGAAGAAACCGAGTTTCCGGAACCGGTGGATGGCAAACAGGTGATGGAACACGAATGGGCCATTCACCAGTTTCTCACCACCGCCAATTTTGCGACCCGCAACCGGTTTGTTTCTTGGTGGGTGGGCGGACTGAATTTCCAAATTGAACATCACCTGTTTCCTCGTATCTCGCACGTTCATTACCCGGCGATCAGTGAGATCATTCGCAAGGCATGTGCCGATTTCGACATTCCCTACATCGAGCATCCCCGCCTGCGATTGGCCATCGCCTCCCATGTTCGTCACCTAAAAAATTTGAGTCGCCCCTAAGAAAATTCCGCTCAAGAGCAGATGGTTTTTTAATTTGCAGCGCTTTTTTGCGATAGTCCTATGGTCAACCTTGCTACGTACGATCCGGATCTGGTCAGCAACCCGGACAACAATATCTTCGGCCTGCCTACCGACGAGGATAATGCCCGCCTCATCCTCTTGCCCGTTCCCTGGGAGGTAACCGTCAGCTATGGGGCCGGTACGGCCCGGGCTCCGGAGTCGATCCTGCGGGCCAGTCACCAAATCGATGTATTTGACGCTGAGATGCCGGATGCCTGGCATCAAGGATATTTTCTGCGACCGACCGATAAAAAACTGTTGCTTAAGAGTGATTACTTGCGCAAGGAAGCGGAGCTATACATCGATTACATCGCACACGGAGAGTTGGTGAATGCCAATCCCTTCATGAGCAAGAGTCTGAAAGAGGTGAACGAAGGTTGTGCCCACATGAACGAATGGGTTTATGAACACACCAAAGCCCTGATAGAGAAAGGGAAACTGGTGGGACTGCTCGGCGGTGATCACAGCACGCCCTATGGGTTTTTGAAAGCGCTCGGGGAGACCAAAGGATCGTTTGGCATCCTGCAGATCGATGCGCATTGCGACTTGCGGGAAAACTATGAGGGTTTTCTTTTTTCACATGCCGGGATCATGTATAACGCCTTGCGCGACATCCCTCAAGTGGAGCGCCTCGTTCAGATCGGGATACGGGATTATAGTCCCAGCGAATGGAAATACATCCAGAACAGCAATTTCAAGGTCATCACCTATTTCGACCGGTCGATCCGCCAACGTCAGTTTGAGGGCGCCACTTGGAAGCAATTGGCGGAGGAGATCGTGAGTCAGTTGCCCCAGCAGGTCTACATCAGCTTTGACATCGACGGATTGGATAGAAAACTTTGTCCCGATACCGGCACCCCCGTTCCGGGCGGCTTTGAACTGGAAGAGATCTTCTACCTCTTTAAAAAGATCCTGGAGAGTGGCCGAACCCTCGTCGGGTTTGATCTATGTGAAGTGGGCGTGGGCGAAAACGATTGGAATGCCAACGTAGGTGCCCGTACACTATTCAAACTGTGTAACTTGCTTACCACCAGCAATCCCACGGCTTGACCCCTACCTACACCATCCGATTTCCTGCCCCTAAAAAAGACCTTTATCGCTGGATGGGGCGGTTCATTTTGCTTGCCAGTTCCTTGCTTTTTTTTGTCCTTGCCGATACCGATAATTTAATATACGGCTGGCCGGTACTCGGTTTATTATTCTTAGCCATGGACATCCTTTGGATGCCGCTGCTATCCCTGGCATTAGGCATTCAGGTTTTTGCCTGGACCGCTGCAGGGCAGTGGCTGATGTCCGGCATTCTATTAGTGCTATGGATCTTTCACCAACAATCCATCAAACAACAGTCCCTCTGGATCGAGCCAAACGGCCTCACGCGCTCCTTTCCCTGGAAGCGACACATCCCTTGGAAAGACATTGAATTTATGCTTTTGAAGGATGGCCTGCTAACGGTCGAATACAAAAACGGCCGGGTATTTCAACAGCGGATCGAAAAAGATCTTGCACTGAACGAAGCGGATTTTAACGAGTTTTGCCATCAGCAATGCCAACCCTGAGCCACTCCCCCTTTTTACTGTACAGCGATGGACAAGGAAACATCTTTGAGGACCGCACGCTTTACGTGACGGGTCGCAGCGGATGGGATGCCCTGCCCATACCGGACGATCAATTCATCGAACTGCCTGAAGGCGGATCGCTCTATGAGTTACCCGGGCGAAGGGGGATCGGGATCGATGTAGAAACTGGAGAGATGCGTCTCTGTGAAAAAGGCTGGGCGGTTGCTGCGTTTATCCCCCCGGCGCATACCGGCTTCTTTCTGGCAGCATACGAAACCGCACCCGAGGCACCTACCCTACCCTTGTTTTGTTACACAGCGGTAGGCTGGCACGATGAAAAATTTTATGTGCCGGCCGTTCGCATTGAGCCGGATATACGACAAGATTGCGCCGGCTACGACAAGGACCTGATCGAAGAGGGTGCCAAGCGGCTGTTACAAGCCTATCCACAAAATCGCCTGGTAAAGCATTTAATGGAGAACTGTTGTCAGACATATCAATGTCCCGCTGCGCGAAACTTCGCCCTGGGTCGTTGGGAATGTCCGGTGCCCGCCTCTCCTGCCTGCAATGCCAATTGTGTGGGATGTATCTCCCTGCAACCCGATGAAGAACCCATTGTATCGACACAAGACCGTCTCCAATTCAAACCCACCCCTGAAGAGATCGTGGAGTTTACCGTGCCGCATTTAGAAACGGCGCCCTATCCGATCATCAGTTTTGGACAGGGATGTGAGGGTGAGCCCCTGCTGATGTGGGAGACCATTCGGGAAGCCATCCTGGAAATTCGGAAGCACACGTCAAAAGGCAGCATCAACATCAATACCAATGGATCCCGACCCGATGCCGTGAAGGCGTTGTGCGAAGCGGGACTGAACTCGATCCGGGTCAGCACCAACTCGGCCCGACGGGAGATTTACATGCCTTATTACCGACCCAACAATTATGACTTCAATGACATCGTGGAAAGCCTGAAGGTGGTGCATGGCTTTGGAGGGTGGACTTCCATCAATTATTTTGTTTTCCCGGGAATGACCGATTCGATAGCCGAGTACGAAGCACTTCGAAAATTGATCCGGGAAACCGGACTGAACATGATCCAGTGGCGGAATTTCAACATCGATCCGGATTGGTATCTGGGCAAGATCGGCGTATCCGATACCGGAGAATGCATGGGGGTAAAACAATTACAACATTTGATCCGGGAAGAATTTCCACAACTGCAGTTCGGCTATTTTAATCCCCCCATCGAGCGGATCAAAGGCGATTTCACGACCGATTTCGCGCGTCTTGCCATAAACCTTTAACATTTTTTGGGCATTCGCTGTGCAGAAAACAGGATGTCGGCATCGTTTTAACAGCTGTGCATAATCCCTTCCCGTTAATGCCCTCCGGTTAAAGTAGTTTTACATGAGAACGCCATACGCCATGTCACAACCCCTGGACGCATCGATCAGAAACAGAGCCCTTCTGTATACCGGGGGGATTGTTTTGCTCATCACCCTGCTGATCCTGTTTCTAAAATGGCGTATCGAATTACCCGTCAAACCAGAGGAGCCCACGTTCATTGAAGTGGAATTGAACCTGCCTCCCGATCCGCCTGCGGAATCTCCCGAGGAAGGTGGCGGTGGGGGCGGAAATCCGGTACAGTCGGTTGGCTTAGCCGGAGCGACCCCTCCCAGTGAACCCGATGGAGTAAAAGAACCTGCCAAAGCAACCACGGAACCGGAGGAAAAAGAGACGGTGGTCGTCAAACCTGTCGTAACAAAAAAACAAGCCACTGCCATCACTAAAACGGCTCCGACCACGAACGACCCCAAAACAGTAGAAACCCCTTCCCCACCCAAACCAAAAATGGTGATGGGCAAAACCAACAAAGGGAATGGAACCGGGGGCGACAGTCCGGATGATTTCAACCAAGCCGGCAATCGGGGCACCGGTTGGGGAACCGGTCAGGGAGCAGGATCTGGAGGTGGTACCGGCAGTGGTTCGGGTGGAGGCAATGGTTCCGGCTTGGGTGCAGGTAATGGCCCAAGGGTCACGAACGGGAATCGAAAGATCGTGAAAACGGCGCGCTTCGACGGAGACCTCGACAAAGCGACCATCTATGCCCGCATCCGGGTGTCGGCCGAGGGAAAGGGAAGCTTCCTGGAATTCGGAAAGGGTTCTACCCATCGAACCAATCTATACCGGCAAGCGATCACGGATTACTTACAAAAAATTCAATTCGATCCGTCGGACCAGGAAGACATCGTGACCGTCCAATTCAATTTCCTGGTGAATTAACTTGCCGACATGAATTACGCGGAAACGCTGGACTATCTTTTTACCCGATTGCCCATGTACAGCCGCATCGGGGCGGCTGCGTATAAAACCGATCTGCACAACACCCTCGCCTTGCTAAAGGCAATCAACGATCCGCAACGAACGTTCAAAACCATTCATGTAGCCGGCACCAATGGAAAAGGATCGGTCAGTCATATGCTCGCGGCTATCCTGCAAGAAGCAGGCTATAAGACCGGTCTGTATACCTCGCCGCACCTGGTCGATTTTCGGGAAAGGATCCGGATCAACGGAGAAATGATCCCGAAGCAAACCGTTGTTGCCTTCACCGAACGGATCAAAAATTCGATCGACGCCATCGAGCCCAGTTTCTTTGAGCTCACCGTGGCCATGGCCTTCGATCATTTTGCCCAGGAGTCGGTAGACATCGCAGTGATCGAGACCGGATTGGGCGGCCGGTTGGACAGCACCAATGTGATCCAACCCGAACTGTCCGTCATCACCAACATTGGTTGGGACCACATGAACCTCTTGGGTGATACCTTGGAAAAGATCGCATTCGAAAAAGCTGGGATCATCAAATCTCATACGCCGGTTGTCATCGGCGAATGGATACCAGAGACCAGAGCCGTGTTTGAAAAACGTGCCCAGGAATTGGAAGCGCCGATCACTTGGGCCGGGTCAAATTTTTTGGTGGAGTCGTTCGATTGGACACCGCTGTATCAAACGATAGTCTTACTGGAAAAAAAATCCGGACAATCCACGGCCTATGCACTCGACCTACTGGGTCATTATCAACAGAAGAATGTACTGACCGTGCTGGAATCGATTCGCCTGCTGCAGCAACAGGGATGGAAAATTTCCGAGGAGGCCATACACGGAGCGTTGAAAAAAGTTAAATCCCTGACCGGACTGGCAGGCCGTTGGGAACTGTTGCGCACCAACCCTTATTTGATCTTGGATGTTGCCCACAATATTCACGGGCTGGAGGCATTGCTTCAGCAATTGAAAACCCTTCCCCACCGAAAATTGCACTTGGTGTTGGGGATGGTAAACGACAAGGACATCCGTTCTTTTTTAGAAAAATTACCAACCTCTGCGGTGTACTATTTTACCCAAGCCGCCATACCACGTGCGTTACCCGGAAACCAACTGAGGGAAGTAGCCGCCATGATCGGATTGACTGGCTCTTGCTACTTGGATGTGAATGCCGCGATCCAAGCGGCACTGGAACAGGCCCATGCAGATGACCTGATCGTTGTTACCGGCAGTATATTCCTGATCGGGGAAGTTACCCGGGAAGCACTTCGATGAGTTCCACCTCAAACATGAGCGTTGCCCCGCCCGGAATATCCGCTCCGGCGCCGCGGTCGCCATAAGCCAATTCAGACGGGATCCAAAGGCGCCAGCGGCTGCCTTCGCTCATCATGGGCAAAGCGATCTGCCAACCCTTGATCAGGGCACGAAGGGGTGCCGTGAAGGGTTGCTGACGACGAAAGGAGCTGTCAAACTCTTTTCCGTTCAGCAATGAACCGGCATAATGGGCTTTTACAGAGTCGGTGGGCGCGGGTTTGCGACCGCTTCCTTCCTGCAGCACGAGGTATTGCATGCCTTCAGGAAGTTCCACGACACCGGGTTGGGTTTTGTTTTGGAGCAGGAAGGCAGTCCCTTCTGCTTTTTGGGCTTGTAATTTTTCTTGCATAAAGGCTCGGATCTTGTCTTGTGTATTCATATTAATCTTCGCGAAGGGAGTGTCCGGTGAGGTGTATGAAAACGTCTTCCAGGTTGGCCTGTTTCATTTCTTTGGGACGTTCAAAACCAGAGGCCACCAATTGATCGATCAACCGGTCGGGCGAGTCGAGGGCAATGATCCTGCCTGCATCGATGATCGCTACCCGGTCGCAGAGGTATTCAGCCTCGTCCATGTAATGCGTGGTGATGATCACGGTGGTACCCCGATCGCGGATGCGTCGGATCAATTCCCACAAGCTTCGACGCGCTTGCGGATCGAGACCGGTGGTGGGCTCATCCAAAAAAATGATGCGAGGGTCGTTGATGAGGGTGGTGGCAACGGAAAAACGCTGGCGCTGGCCACCACTGAGTTGTTTGACCTTGGAGGTTGCTTTGTCGCGCAGGTTGACCAGATCCAACAGCTCCATCGGATCTTGCTCACGGTTATACAACCCACAAAAGAGGTCGATAAGTTGCACCAGATTTAGTCCGGGATAATACCCGCTGCTTTGCAATTGTACGCCGATGATCTTTTTTATCTCCTCAGGGGATTGGTCCAGATCCAATCCGTCGACCCAGATTTTTCCGGATGTTTTGGTCCGCAGCGTTTCGATGATCTCCAGCGTGGTGGATTTCCCGGCTCCGTTCGGTCCTAGTAAGCCAAAGATCTCCCCCTCTTCCACCTGAAAGGAAATACCCTTGACCGCTTCAAAGGAACCATAATTTTTTACCAGGGAATCGACAGCGATGATCGTGGACATGTGGGCAAAACTAATGGATTGAGGCCGCTTGTGCAGACACTTCCTTTCCGATCGAGTAACTGCCATCGGGGGCGATCAGGACAATGGGTAGCCGATGGGTGCGTTTAAATTCAAAATAAGCGGGCTCCAGTTGCCGGACAAACTTATCCAGTTCCTGGTCCTGCCGTGTCAATCCCTTTAAATATGCAACGCTTTTGGGTACATCGAACCGGATGGGAAAAACATGTACGGGAATGAAATGCTGTCCCTGATCATATGCGTGAGCGGCAAGGATGTACAGTTCATCGACTTGTTCATCCGTCAGCGGGATACAGCCTACCGTCACACAGCTTCCATGTATGTAGATCTCCCCGCCCGGGCGAAGTGAATCGCTGAGCACACGGTCGGAGGCATTGGGATAGTTCAATCCCAGCGACAGGAAGTAATTGGATTGCGGGTTGAAATCATTTATGTAATAAAAACCTTCGGGCACCTGATAATCGCCTTGTATCCGTTTGGGACCCAAATAGCCTGCCAGCGCGCAGACCCGATAGGTCTTGAAATGCTGAAAGGTATCAGACACTTTTTCCTTCACCCAAACCTCCAGTTCACTGTCGTACTTGAAGGAACGGATATAGATGTACCTCGCTGGCCATTGAAGATTTTTCGCTTGGAATTGCTTGCGAAGGGTATCTGCTTTTTTGGTCCACGCCCGGGCCGGGTTGGGAAAGGATCGCTGATAGTTGACAAACGAGGAATTTCCGCCGGACTTATCCGACGTCACGAATTGCGCATACCCCCTTTGCATGGACACCAGTACCAATCCAACACATAAAAAAAGGACACGAAGATTCATGGGGCATCGAAGATAATCGAAAACGGATTGTGTCGGAAGGATGATCAGAGGTTGCCGCGCAGAGCCTGCTCCCGCTCAATTGCCTCGAACAGGGCTTTGAAATTTCCCTTTCCGAAACTCTTGGCACCCTTGCGCTGAATGATCTCGAAGAAAAGCGTGGGACGATCCTCCACCGGCTTGGAGAAGAGTTGTAGTAAATAGCCCTCGTTGTCGCGGTCGATCAAAATTCCCAACTCTTTCAGGGGCTCTAAGTCCTCGTCGATAGGCCCTACCCGATCCAACAGATCATCGTAATACGTGGTCGGCACCGTCAAGAATTCGACGCCTCGGGAGTGAAGGTCCCGAACCGTTTCCACGATATTGCCCGTAGCCAAGGCTACGTGCTGTACGCCTTCTCCCCGATAAAAATCCAAATACTCTTCGACCTGACTTTTCTTTTTCCCCTCAGCCGGTTCATTGATGGGGAATTTGACAAAACCATTTCCGCTGCTCATAACCTTACTCATCAATGCCGAATACTCGGTCGATATGTCTTCGTCGTCGAAGGAAAGAATGTTTTTGAACCCCATGACCTCCTCGTAAAATTTCACCCAGGGGTTCATTTGATTCCAGCCTACGTTACCCACGCAATGGTCGACATACAAAAGTCCCGTAGAGGCGGGTGCGAAATAGGGATTTGACCAAGCGCGATATCCGGGTAAAAACGCTCCCTGATAATTTTTACGCTCAATGAATAGATGCACCGTATCGCCATAGGTGTGAATGCCACTGATGACGGCTTCTCCAAAGGCATCGGTCTTGACTACAGGTTCTTGGTAGGATTTCGCCCCCCGGCTCGTGGTCTCCTTCCAGGCCGAACGGGCATCGGGCACCCGCAACGCCAGCACTTTTACTCCGTCGCCGTGCTGATAAATATGATCGGCCATGGCATTGTTGGGATGGAGCGGAGTAGTTAATACAAAAGTCAATTTGTGTTGCCGAACCGCATAGCTGGCAAAATCCTTGCATCCGGTCTCGGGACCAGCATAGGCCAGTGCCTGAAAACCAAACGCACTCATATAGTAATGGGCCGCCTGTTTGGCATTGCCCACATAGAACTCAACGTAATCGGTTCCCTCCAAGGGAAGAAAGTCGGTAACCGGATTGGCAGAGGCGGTTTGTTCGGCAAGCGCTGTGGACATGGTGTTGAATTTCGGATTGGATCGGGTGATGCCCGGGACAAAATTAGCGGATTTCCAAACCTTCCCTGCCTGCCCTTACAGGGCTATCTTTGCGGCATGACCAAAATTGGTATCCTGGGCGGCGGGCAGTTGGGACGCATGCTGCTACAGGCAGCAGCCAACTATGCGGCCGAAACGCACGTGATGGAGAATGACCCACACTGTCCGGCTGCCTCCCTCTGCCACCACTTTCACCTGGGAAATATCCGCGACTACGAGGCCGTGCTCCAATTTGGTCGGCAAGTAGAGGTACTCACCATCGAGATCGAGCAAGTAAACGTGGAGGCACTGGAACAACTCGAGCAAGAAGGTGTTCGCGTGATCCCCAAACCCGCAGTGCTTCGGATCATTCAAAACAAGATCCACCAAAAAGAATTCTATCAGCAAAACAATGTCCCCACCGCCCCTTTCCGCATCACCCAAAACCGATCGGAACTCACCGACTGCCTCGAACTGCTTCCCGCCGTTCATAAACTGGGCGTTGGCGGATACGATGGCCGAGGCGTGGCCATTTTAAATCAGGCATCCGACCTCGCCCAAGGCTTCGATGCACCGGCCGTGCTGGAAAAAAAGATCGAAATCCAAAAAGAGATCGCCGTACTCGTGGCCGTTGGGCAATCGGGTGATACCTGCACCTACCCATCGGTCGAAATGGTGTTTGATCCAAAGCTCAATTTGCTTGATTATCAGGTTTGTCCGGCCGATATCGACACTGAAATAGCAAGTAAAGCCAGTGTCCTGGCTCAGCAATTGGTGACCGCATTCGGATCGCCGGGATTGTTTGCGGTGGAGATGTTTCTTGACCGACAGGGGAATATCTGGATCAATGAAGTGGCCCCCCGGGTACACAACAGCGGACACCATACGATCGAAGCCCATTACAGCTCACAATTCGACATGCTGTGGCGGATCCTGATGGACTTACC
Organism: Chitinophagaceae bacterium; assembly: GCA_964229195.1. Taxonomy (GTDB): domain Bacteria; phylum Bacteroidota; class Bacteroidia; order Chitinophagales; family Chitinophagaceae; genus JJ008. The sequence goes on from CAXRAX010000028.1 coordinate 9,823, forward strand.
GCTGGGCAACCCGGCCGCCATCTTACCTTCCCTGATGATGAACATCGTGGGCGCCGCCGGGTATTCGGGTGAGGCTTGTTACGAGGGACTTGAAACGGTGCTCCGACTGCCGAACACCTTCGTGCATCTCTACGGTAAAAAGAAAACCCAGCCCGGCCGAAAAATGGGGCATATCACCCTGCTGGGCACCGACACGGGAGAACTCCAAAAAACGGCCGAGGGAATCAAAACCACCTTGCGGGTCACGGCCATTGGTTACCTTTGACGGATACCCATCTAACAACATGAGATCGCATTACGTAGCCTGCCTGCTGTTCAGTTTTTTGTGGGTCGCCTGCGGCGAGGAGAAAAAGGATTCCGGAACCGGAGCATCCAAACAAATGTCGCCGCCCAAAGCGGAGGCCTATATCCTTCGCCCCATGCCCTTCCAGGAAACACTGGAAGTTCCGGGCACCTTGATGGCAGCCGAATCGACCGAGATCCATCCTGAAAGTTCCGGACGCATTGCCCGACTGAATCTGGCAGAAGGCCAATCGGTGGCCACCGGATACCTGATCGCCAAGATCGACGATGCCGAGTTGCAGGCCCAATTGGTAAAACTACAAGCACAACTGGAGATCGCGGAGCAAACGCAAACGCGACAATCCAAACTGCTGGCCGTGCAAGGCATCAGTCAGCAAGACTATGACCTCAGTGTGCTTCAGGTACGAAATCTCAAAGCCGACATCGGCATCTTGAAAACGGCGATCGAAAAGACCGAAGTGCGGGCGCCTTTCAACGGAAAACTGGGACTGAAAAATATCAGCATCGGCGCCTACGTGACACCGGCCTCACTCATCACCACGATCCAGCAAACACAATCATTAAAACTTGATTTTTTTCTCCCCGAGAAATATGCACAAGGTCTCCGACCCGGTGCAACGGTTGAGTTTCGTACGACCGGCTCAGCGGCTGCTCACACCGCCGTCGTCACCGCACTGGCACCAGGCTTGACGGAGAACAACCGAAGCCTTAATTATCGGGCCACTGTGCGCAACAGCGACCCCTCCCTGATCCCCGGAGCTTTTGCTACTATAACGATCCGTTTATCGGAAAAACCCAATGCCTTGATGCTGCCAGCCCAGGCGGTATTGCCCCAGGCCCGCGGCAAACGTGCGATACGATACAACAACGGAAAGACTGAATTCGTAGATATCGTCACCGGTGCCCGCACCACCGATCGGGTGGAAGTGCTCAGCGGACTGAAAGCCGGTGATACCATTTTGCTGAGCGGACTCATGGGTGCCAGACCCAACGCACCCGTGCAGATCGGCAAGATCCAAAACGCGACCACCACGCAATAAACCCCTCGGAACGCCGTCATGAACATTTCCGAATTGAGTTTACGCCGACCCGTCCTGGCACTGGTCATGAATATCCTGATCGTGCTGTTTGGCCTGATCGGGTTTCGTTTCCTGGGCGTGCGCGATTATCCGGCCATCGATCCACCCAACATCAGCGTTCGGACCGCCTATCCCGGCTCCAGTGCTGCCATCATCGAGTCGGAGATCACCGAGCCACTCGAAAAAGCCATCAATGGTATTGCGGGCGTCAAGAACATCACCTCAACCAGCAGCAGCGGTACCAGTAACATCAATGTGGAATTTGAGCTGGGGATCGACCTGGAATCAGCGGCCAATGATGTACGCGATAAAGTATCACAGGCCGAACGCGATCTTCCGCCCGACATCGAAGGAAAACCCGTGGTATCCAAAGCGGATGCCAGCTCGGATCCCATCCTATCCATGACCGTTCAAAGCAATACCCGGAATCAATTGCAGATGACCGAGTATGCCAACAACGTATTGGTAGAACGCCTGCAGACCATCCCCGGTGTGAGCGGTGTTCAGATCTGGGGTGAGAAGCGATATGCCATGCGGATCTGGCTCGACCCCAACCGCATGCAAGCCTTACAGGTCAGCGGGAATGATATTCAGTCCGCCTTGTCGAGAGAAAACGTTGAATTGCCTGCCGGAAAGATCACCGGAAACCAGACCGAGCTGAACATTCGAACCTTCGGCCGATTGAATACGGAGGAAGAATTCAACTCCCTGATCATAAAAAATGTCAACGGAACCGACATCCGCCTGCGCGAGGTAGCCGAGGTGGTACTCGGACCGGAGAATGAGGAGACCGTACTGAAGGGCAACGGTGTTCCTATGATCGCCCTCGCGGTGATCCCCCAACCGGGTTCCAATTATGTAGCCATTGCCGACGAATTTTTCAAACGGCTGGAACAGATAAAAAAAGAAATGCCGGCAGACATTTCGGTGAATGTTGGATTGGATCAAACCAAATTCATACGAAAATCCATTCTGGAAGTTCGGGAAACGCTGATGATCGCTTTTTTGCTGGTAGTGATGATCATCTACGCGTTCTTCCGCGACTGGATCATCGCCATTCGTCCCCTGATCGACATCCCCGTCTCTCTCATCGGATCATTTTTCATCATGTATTTGATGGGATTTTCCATCAACGTTCTCTCGCTGCTGGCCGTGGTGCTTGCGACCGGACTGGTGGTAGACGATGGCATCGTGGTCACCGAGAACATCTTCAAGAAAATGGAGCGAGGCATGAACCGGTACCAGGCCGCCCTCGAAGGATCCAAGGAGATCTATTTTGCCGTGATCGCCACCTCTATTACGTTGGCCGTGGTCTTTCTTCCCATCATTTTTTTAGAAGGATTCGTGGGCCGTTTGTTTAGGGAGTTCGGGATCGTAGTAGCCGGTGCCGTTCTGATCTCCGCATTCGTTTCGCTCACCCTCACACCCGTACTCAACGTCAAGCTTTCCCGAAAAAACACCAACGAACATCCTTGGTTCTATCGAAAGACCGAACCCTTCTTCCGATGGCTGGAGCACTCGTACGAAAAAGCCCTGAGCCGATTCATGCAAATCCGATGGATGGCCTTTTTGATCGTGGCTGCTTGTATCGGTGCCATTGTATGGGTTGGCGGAAACCTTCAGTCGGAACTGGCCCCGATGGAAGACCGCAGCCAGTTCCGGGTGCAGATGACGGCACCGGAGGGCACTTCGTTTGATGCCATGGACACCCATGTGAACCGGGTTACCGAACTGATGCTGGATTCCGTTCCCGAACGCGATATGGTACTCAGCGTCACTTCGCCGGGTTTCACAGGCAGCGGAAACGCGAATACGGGTTTTGTTCGGGTGACGTTGCAGTCGCCCGCCGAGCGAGAGAGAAGTCAGTCTGATATCGTGAAGATGGTCAACCGCAACCTCGGTAAATCCAATCAAGTGCGGGCCGTCACCATCGAAGAACAAACCATTTCGGTGAACAGAAGAGGCGGACAACCCGTTGCGTTTGTGATCCAAAACAATGATTTCAACAAACTCACCCAAGCCCTTCCCCGCTTGCTCGATTCTGCCAAGCAAAGCAAGATCCTGATGAATGCGGACGTCGACCTCAAATTCAACAAGCCGGAGCTCACCATTGAGGTGGACCGGCTCCGTGCCGCCCAATTGGGAGTTTCAGTGTCCGATATCTCACAAACCCTGCAGATGGCTTTCAGCAACCGGCGCATGGGCTATTTCATCAAAGAGGGAAAACAATATCAGGTGATGGGACAAATGTCCCGCTCCTTCCGCGACGAACCGGGCGACCTTAGGCAATTGTTCGTGCGTAACAACCGAGGGGAACTGATCTCCCTGGACAACCTCATCCAATTCAAGGAGACCACCACCCCACCCACCATCTATCACTTCAATCGATATAAATCGGGCACCATTTCGGCCGGACTCCAGCCCGGATATACCATCGGAGATGGTATCAAAGAAATGGAGCGGATCACCAAAGGGATGCTGGACGACAGCTTCTCCACCTCCCTGACCGGCTCCTCACGTGATTTCAAGGAAAGCAGCAGTAACATCAGCTTTGCCTTTCTGTTGGCACTGGCTCTAATCTTCTTGATCCTTGCGGCGCAATTTGAAAGTTTCATCGACCCGCTCATCATCATGCTGACGGTGCCGCTGGCCCTGGCCGGTGCCGTGATCTCGCTTTCCCTGTTTGGACACACCTTGAACATCTTCTCACAGATCGGCATCATCATGCTGATCGGACTGGTGACAAAAAATGGCATTCTCATCGTGGAATTTGCCAACCAAAGCCGTGAGAGCGGCATGCGCAAGATGGACGCCGTTGTGTATGCTGCCTCGCAACGCTTCAGACCAATCCTCATGACCAGCCTGGCCATGGCACTGGGTGCCTTGCCCTTGGCCTTGTCGCTGGGTGCGGCCGCCACCAGCCGAATCCCTCTGGGTGTGGTGATCGTGGGCGGTATCCTGTTCGCCCTGGTATTGACCTTATTCGTGATCCCGGCGATGTACAGTTATCTGTCCAGCAAACACCGTGACTCATTCGATCAAAAACTGGCTGCCGCCTCATGAATAAAATCTTCTACATCGCCGCCTTGCTGATCGGATCGCTGCATCCCCTGGCTGCTCAGCGCATCCTGACCCTGGAAGAAGCCATCGGCCGCACGCTCGAAAACAACTGGGAGATCCGGATCGCCCGTAATGATTCCGTCGTGGCCGCGATCGACCGGCAATACCGGAATGCAGGATTCTTTCCCAATGTGAACGCCAATGCGGGACAGGTCTTCAACAACAACGATCAGTACCAGAAATTCAACGACGGCACCATCCGCGAACGAAACGATGTTAAGTCCAGTAACCTATCTGGCAACGTCTCCCTGAATTGGACGTTGTTTGACGGAGGACGAATGTTTGCCACCCGCGCCCGGTTGGATGAACTGCTGCAACAAGGCGAGTGGTCGGTTCGCAACCAGATCAACAACACCATTGCCGAGGTGGTCAATACCTATTACAGCATCGTACAATTGAATCAACAGGCAAAAGCGCTGGAGAAACAGATCGCCGTATTCGAGGAAAGAGAAAAACTGGCGCGTCAAAAACTCGAGATCGGTGTAGGCAATAAGCCCGATCTACTGCAAAGTCAGATCGACCTGAACAGTCAAAAAAGCCTGCGGTTGTCGTTGCAGAATCAGATCATAGAATCCAAACAGGCCCTCAACCGATTGATGCAACCCCAACTAGCCTTATCAGAAAAAACAGCTGCCGATTGGTACGAAGTGACTGCTGAGATCCCCATCCGATCCGATCTTTCCCTGGGCGCGATACAAGACTCGCTCGCATCCAACAACCCGCAATTGCAGATCCAAAAGCGCACCATCCGCCTGGCCGAAAGAACCCTTCAGGAAAGGAAGGCTGATCGCTTCCCGACACTTAGCTTTAATTCGGCATATAATTTCAATCGGCTCGACAATAAAGCCGTAGTAAACCCATTCCAACCCCTGTTCAGCCGAAACATGGGATTGAACTATGGCTTCACGGCCTCGGTACCACTGTTCAACCAATTCCGCGTTCGGCGACAGATCGAACAGGCCAAACAAGACATCCGTTTTCAGGAAATGCGTTGGGAGCAACAAAACCTGAACCTGCGGCTCAGTGCGTGGAATGCTTTTCAGCGATACCTGATGCTCGTTGAGACCTGGAAACTGGAGGAGGAGAATATCCGGTTGGCGGAGGAAAACGTACAGATCGTACTGGAAGTATACCGACTCAACTCCACGACGCTCTTGCAACTCAAAGAAGCGCAGCGCAGTTTGCAAGAAGCATATGACCGGCTGATCCGTGCCCGATTACAAGCCAAAGTAGCGGAAACGGAACTGCTTCGTCTCCAGGGTAAATTTGTACAATAGCCCGTTCGCGCAATTTTCTGTTTCTTTGCAGAAAGAAAATCTACATGAATCCTCGCGTGGGTATTATCATGGGAAGCGACAGCGACCTGAAGGTCATGCAGGCAGCAGCCGACATCCTCCAGCAATTCAACGTACCCCACGAAGTAACGGTGGTCTCCGCCCACCGAACCCCCGAACGGATGCGGGAATATGCTCAAAGTGCTCGTAACCGAGGATTACAAGTCATCATTGCCGGTGCGGGCGGTGCCGCCCATCTGCCCGGAATGGTTGCCTCCCTCACTACCCTACCCGTTATTGGGGTTCCGATCAAATCCTCCAATTCCATCGACGGATGGGACTCCGTACTGTCGATCCTCCAAATGCCAAATGGTGTACCCGTCGCCACGGTTGCCCTCAATGCCGCCAAGAACGCCGGAATACTGGCCACTCAGATCCTGGGCGCCACCGACCCAGTTCTTGCCGATCAATTGAAAACCTACAAAGAGGGCATGGAATCGGATGTGCTCAGCAAAGTAGAGCAACTGCGAAAAGACGGGTGGGCCAATCAATTCGATTGATCACTCGGATGCGATGATCCAGGTAAAGGACCGATTGAACGGTTCCATGGCCGCGTACAGCCAATCGAGGTATTTCTCCCCATAGAGCGAATAATAATACCCAACGTTCTCCCAACGCTCCTGCAATACTTGGCCCGGAAAGGCATCGCGTTGCATGATCTCGATTTGACTTCGCTGATCGCTCATCTTTCGACGCGCTGCACGTTCCATTTTCTTGGACAAGGCCTCGATCTTATTCAGAGCACGGGTGCGCAGCGATTCTACGTGCGGTCCTAACGTTGGATCCGTCGAGAGGGCCTGCCGAGACAGCAGATCGTACTCGGCCGAAATATTTTTCAAACGATCACTCAGATCCAGTTGGGCCAGCGTACGGTCGCTCATGCGCCTGCGCAACAACGCCTCCACGGGACTAAACAGATCCACCGGCTTGAGGTCCAACGCCTGTAACTTCTCGGTCGAACGGGCATCCATCCATTGCAATGAAGCCCGCAATTCCAATAACGGGAAGGGAACCTGAAAGGCATCGAACACCGGCTTGAGTTGTAGCCAGTAGGCCAACTCGCCGCCGCCGCCAACATAAACCAAGTTGGGAAGAATGACCTCTTGATACAATCCGCGCAGGATCACATTGGGACTAAACCGCTCCGGATGCTCTTTTAGCTCCTGCCGCAATTGACTTTCGTTCCATTGCCGGCTCTGATCTGCGATCCGCCACTCCGCACCCACGCGCTCGATCCGCGTCCGTTTGCCTTCCGTTAAATAAAACAAATTGATGTTGCGGGCATGTGCCTGCACCGGATAACCCCATTCGGTCAGGCGCGCATTGACCGATGATACCGCCTGATGAGAAACTTCGTGTTGGAGCTCCTTCCAAAAAAATTCCGTGGCGGCCGATTTAAGTTTCGGGTGATCCGCCTCCAGTACCAATAGGCCTCTATCCGCCAGCAACGAATGTAACAAGCGAAACGTAGCAGTGGCCAGCGTGGAACCGATCCCGTAGCATTCCCGGATCTTCTCCAACCAGTTTGATCCATGAGGAAAGGAACCCAGCCATTGCGCCTGGCGATCGATCAGATCGATCATATGCTGATCCACTTTCATTCGGCCTACGGCACCCTGTTGTTGGGTGTTCCATTCCAACTTCTCACCCAACAGATGAATATGATTCAACTCGTCGAGGTCGGCATCCTCCGATCCCAAATAAAATACGGGTACAAAATGGTGCTCGGGCAGTTGCTCGTTCAATGAATCGGCCAGCCGAATGGCATGGAGCGCTTTGTAAATGGTATAAAGCGGCCCGAGGAACAGGTTACATTGATGAGCCGTCGTAATCGTGAAGGTATTCGGTTGCGCTAAAGAATGAATTTGCTGCTGGGTTCTGGGCGAATTGGGAACGAGTTGATATTGCTCCGTCAGGGTGGTGACCAACAAGGAACGGTCGGTTGTAACAGCACCGCGACGTTCGATGGAAGCGCGGATGGTACTGACCGAAGGCAACCCATGATGCAGCGAACCGATTTCCGGACGTTGCTCCAAATAATCGAGCACCAGGGAGGTGAATTTCCCGGTCTCTCGATACCCGTGCCTGTCCGTGCGAATGGTCATAGGGCGCAAAAGTACAGCAATGTGCGGGAAGCGTTTGTGAACGCGTTCTATCCGAACCGATCGGGATCGAAGGGGCGGATATCCATGTCGGTCGGCTGTTTGGCGATGATCTGGGCGACCAACTTGCCCGTACCGGCTCCCAGACTGAGTCCGAGCATGGCGTGACCGGTAGCCACTATCAGATTCTCTTGGTGACGGGTCTTTCCGATATACGGCAAACCATCGGCCGAGCATGGCCGGTATCCATACCAAACCTTATCCAGCGTCGGTAACGGCATATCAAAATCCGGATAATAACGCTTGACGGCATCCAAAATACCCTGCACCCTCGAAAGCCGGGGGGGTGTTTTATGGGATGTGATCTCCATTGTGCCACCGAAGCGCATGGTATTTCCGTTCAACGGCGTCAGGGCCACGCGACCTTCGACCAAGATCGATGGACGCGTTAGCTGCAGCGCATTATTCTCAACCGTCACGGAATATCCCCGTCCCGGCATCAAGGGAAGGGATAATCCCATCGACTTCGCCAATGACCCGCTCCAGGATCCGGCTGCCAGTACCACCTGATCGAATACATGTGCGCCCGATTGGGTACGGAGGGTGTGGATTCTTTTGTTGGCAGACTCCACTCCGATCACCGGATCGTTCCAGCTAAATTTTACACCCCGATCTACCAACTGCTTTCGCAACGTCTCCATCAGGTGGCCCGGATAGCAATGTCCGTCGCAATGAAACAAGATCGCTCCTCTCGCCTGCATGCGTATGCCGGGCTCTATCGCATCCAACTGATCTTTATCGAGCCACTCGGTATCGACCAATCCCAATGAAATGGCACGCTCCACGGTTTCATGCGCATGATGTTCACCGGCCTCGGTTTGTACGATCTCCAGCAATCCCTGATGCTGATACCCAAAATCAAGACCCGACTCATGCCAATCGATATAAGCCTGCTGACTGATCAGCGAAATATCGCGCAGGGGGGCTGCCGCATTCCATACATGTTTTGAGGTGGCCGAGCGAATAAAGAGTAAACCCCATTTGATCAGATCCCAGTCGAGTCGAGGCTCCACATAGAAGGGCGAGCGGCTGTTCCACATCCACCGAAGTCCTTTTTTCACGTTCCCGGGTGTGGCAAGGGGGATGAAATGGCTGGGACAGATATAACCGGCGTTGCCATAAGAGCAATTATCGACGCCGTCGCCGGCATCAAAAACAGTTACCTGATGACCATCCTGCTGCAGATAATGTGCTGAACTGAGTCCAATGATACCCCCACCTATAATGCCGATGTTCACAGAGCAAATGTAGTCATCCTTCAGATCACTTGAAACCCGTAAGCATAGGGATCATCCTCCGGATCGATTGTGATCAAATTTTCACCGTAGATCTTGGCCCACCCCTCAACAGAAGGACGGATGGCCCGGTTTCCGTGAAAGTCCAATTCCGACTCGATCCGTCCGATGAATGTGCTCCCGATCACACTCTCATGAATAAATGGCTGACCTGGCAGTAATTTTCCCTTCTGATACCACTGCGCCATACGGGCGGAGGTGCCGGTGCCACAAGGAGAACGATCGATAGCCTTATCGCCATAGAAAACCGCATTGCGGGCTGTGGCGGTGGGATCGATCACTTGGCCTGCCCAGAGGATATGCGAGCAACCTTGAATGGTAGGATCGGCCGGATGTACAAATCGGCTCAGCTGATTGATGCGATCACGCAAGGTTCGGGACCAGGAGATCAATTGGTCGATGGGATAGGCATCCAGTCCCAAAAAATTTTCTTGTATATCCACGATGGCATAAAAATTTCCGCCAAAGGCCACATCTACCTGAATGGTGCCGAGCTCGGGGCATTCCACCTCGAGGGATTCGGTATCCAGATAAGCCGGCACGTTGGTGAGTTTGACGGAATCTACGCGCGTGGTGCCGTTCGGACGCTGACTGCTTTTGTATTCGATCTCGATGAGTCCGGCCGGTGCTTCCATCCGTACTTTCCCCGGAACCTTCGGATGAATCAGGCCCTTCTCGATCCCGATCGTGATGGTGCCGATGGTACCATGTCCGCACATGGGCAAACAGCCGCTGGTTTCAATGAACAGTACCGCCACATCGTTCATGGGATCGTGTGGAGGATACAGGATACTGCCACTCATCATATCGTGTCCGCGCGGCTCGAACATGAGTCCCCGGCGGATCCAATCATACTTCTGCAGAAAATGTTGCCGCTTTTCGCTCATGTTTCTTCCTTCCAGGGGTGGTCCGCCCGCACGCACCACACGAACGGGATTTCCGCAGGTATGGCCATCAATACAATCAAAAACCGAGCGCGACATGCTAAACAAAGTTTGAGGTCTTTTGTAAATTAGCGGAATATTGTGATTGCTTGGAAACCTACGGTAAAATATTATTGATCGCCATCCCGATCTTCCTGGTATTGGTCCTCTTTGAAAAATGGTGGGGCTGGAAGAAGGGATTTGATACGGTCCGCACGCTCGACATGATCTCCTCCCTGAACTCGGGGATCACCAATGTCACCAAATCGGTACTGGAGCTAACCGTCATCATCGCCATCTACCCGTTCATGCTGAACCATTTTGCCCTCACCAGCATTCCCAACCAATGGATGGTGTACGTGGCCGCCTTCATCATCATCGATTTCAATGGCTATTGGATCCACCGGTGGAGTCATCACATCAACCTCTTCTGGAACCTGCACGTGATCCACCACAGCAGCGAGGAGTTTAACCTGGCCTGTGCACTTCGGCAAAGCATTTCCGCTTTTTTCAATCTGTTTACCATTCTCCTGCTGCCGGCGGCCTTGCTGGGCATTCCACAAGTGGTAATCGCCACCATCGCACCCCTGCATCTATTTGCCCAATTCTGGTACCATACCCGGCACATCGACAAAATGGGATTTTTGGAAAAGATCTTGGTGACACCTTCTCATCACCGGGTGCATCATGCCATCAATCCGGAGTACATGGACAAAAACCTATCCCAGATCTTTATTGTGTGGGATAAATTATTCGGCACCTATGCCGAGGAAAGGCCAGATGTGCCGCCGGTGTACGGGATCAGCCGACCGGCCCGGACCTGGAACCCCATCCGGATCAATTTTCAACACCTGGGATTGATGTTCGCGGATGCGTGGCGAACCAACGACTGGAAAGAAAAATTTACGCTTTGGTTTCGAAAGACAGGCTATCGCCCAGCCGACGTAGCGGCATCGCATCCGGTCGATAAGATTTCCGACGTGTATCAGTTCGAGAAATACGATACCCCCACGAACCGAGCATTCAGCACCTGGACCTGGTTGCAGCTCATCGCTCAACTGGGTTTCATCACATATCTTTTTGGAAATATCGCTTACCTCAATGACCTGAACGCCTCGTATATCTACGTGTACGGCCTATTCATCTTCTTATCGGTTCAGGCACTCACCGAATTGATGGACATGCGCAAAAATGCGTGGATCTGGGAAGTCGTTCGGTTTGGATATGGTGTCGGGCTGCTTTTCTGGCAAGGCGACTGGTTCGGATTGAGTACGCGTTTACCGGTTGCTGCGTCTGTTATCGGCGGATACCTGGTGATATCATTATTGGCAACGATCTATTTCAGCAATCCAGCCAAAAGAGGTGCTTCAGCGAATTGATCCCTGAGTCCATTCGCCATTGACTTTTCGCCAAATCTGAAGTGGGTTATCCGACCTCAATTCTTCCGGCAGCATTTCCTCGGGGCAATTCTGATAACAGATGGGACGGGCAAAGCGAAGAATGGCATCGCTGCCAACAGCCGTGTATCGGGGGTCAGTGGTAGCTGGGAAAGGCCCCCCGTGATGAGACGACTGCAATACCTCCACCCCTGTGGGTACCGAATTAAAATTCAAGCGTCCGCAATGTTGGGTCAGTTGCTCACACGTTGTCCGGTATTGCTGTAAGTCCTGATCACTGCCAAACACGGAGCAAGTGAGTTGCCCCTCGATTCCAGCGGCAACTTCTTTCAGCTCTTCGGTGTTGGCACAGACGACCAGCAAGGTAGCCGGACCGAATACCTCCTGATGTAATAATTTATCTGACAGAAATTGCTTCGCCGATACTTGTGTTAATTGGGGAGTGGCTACCAACACCGACTCTTGCGTGGCAGAGAGATGTGTCTCCACCCCGGGGCGTTGACGGAGCTGAGTCGTTTTTTCCATATAGGCCCGTTGGATGCCGGGGTGTAACATGGCAGCCGGGACTGTCTGCTGCAAGCATTCGATCAGTTTTAATCGAAAAACTTCCAATCCCAACCCGTCAATAGCCACTAATATTCCGGGGTTGGTACAGAATTGTCCCACGCCCAGCGTCACTGATGCAGCGATCTTCTCGGCCAATATTGCTGCTTCCTGTTGCAAGCGATCCTGCAATAAAAAAATGGGATTGACGCTCCCCATCTCGGCAAAGACCGGAATGGGATGGGGTCGTTGGTTGGCCCAGTCAAATAATTGCTTTCCACCCGTGAAGGATCCGGTGAAACCGACCGCGGCACTGCGAGGATGTTGCACCAACTGCTTCCCTACCTCAAAGGAAGCGCCATTCACGTGCTGGAAAAGATCGGAGGGCAAGCCGGCCTTTTGAACGGCCCGCTCGATGGCCTGTGCGGCCATCAAAGAGGTCTCTGGATGGGCAGGATGAGCTTTTACCACCACGGAACAACCGGCGGCAAAAGCGGAAGCCGTATCACCGCCGGCAGTAGAATAAGCGTACGGAAAATTGCTGGCTCCGAAAACGATCACGGGACCAAGGGGGATCATCATCTTTCTCAGGTCGGGACGAGGCGGATTTCGGTCGGGCAACGCCGTGTCTATGCTAATACGCATCCAATCACCCTGTACACAAGCCAGCGCATAGGATTCCAATTGAAAAATGGTACGGGCCCTTTCGGTGCGCAAACGGGGCTCCGGCAGTTGTGTCTCCCGATGCGCGGTTTGAAGCCAATTGTCGCCCATGTCTTCCAGCTCGGCCGCAATGGCACGAAGCAACTCAGCCCGTCTGGTCAATGGAAGCGTTCGGTAAGCCTGAAAGGCTTGCCAAGATCGGTATACGACGTCGTCAATTTCCTTAAGCGGGATATCGGTAAAAGCATTCATAGATTATGTGTCGAGGGTGGGGCGCGTTTCCATAGCTTTTTTAAGGATCGTTTGAACTCGTATGCGCTCCTCCCCTTCCAACAGAAGTCGGGGAGCCCGAACAAACTCACTGCCGATTCCGGTGTAGGTGGCAGCCAATTTGATGTACTGAACGAGTTTAGGGTGTATATCCAATTCCAGCAATGGCATGAACCAGCGATAAAGCTGACGGGCTTTTTCGAGCTCGCCGACTTGTATCCAATTATACAACTGCACGGTTTCCCGAGGAAAAGCATCTACCAATCCCGCCACCCAACCATGCGCCCCGAGGCATAATGCTTCCATGGCCAGCGTATCCACTCCACAAAGGATCTTGAACCGATCGCCGAATCGGTTGATCATGCGGGTGAGGTTGGTGACATCGCGAGAGCTTTCTTTTAGTGCTTGTACATTGGATAGGTCCAGCAAGGAATCGAATAATGCTGGATGAAAATCGATCTTGTAGTCGACCGGATTGTTATAGATCATGATCGGCAACGACGTTGCCATGGCTACGGATCTAAAAAAATGCGTGGTTTCCCGGTCGTCGGATTTGTATCGCATGGGGGGCAAGAGCATGAGTCCGTCGGCCCCCCATTTTTCCGCCAACCTAACTTGTTCGATGGCTTGTTGGGTTGCCGATTCCGCGATATTTAGAATGACAGGAACCTTCCCGCCCGATGAACTTTTTGCTGCCGACACCAACTCTTTTTTCTCTTCGGATCGAAGGGTGCTGGCTTCTCCGAGTGAACCGCCGATGATCAATCCGTGTACACCGGCCTCGAGTTGGGCCTGCAGATTTTTCTCGAACAAAGGAAGGTCGAGGGAGTCATCCGCCCGAAAGGGGGAAAGCAGCGCCGGATAAATACCCATCCATTGGGGAACCATGAACGTAGGTTTGTGGAGGACCCAAGATACCATTTTCCCTAATCCATCAACAAGCTTTTACCCACCCCCATCGGAGCTCGTGATCCTGCCCAATTTTCAGTACTTTGCTTACCTCTAAACCACGTGCTCATGAACCTTTCCATTCGAAGTCTTGCCGTCCTGTTGGCCATGATATTTTTTCAGAGCCAGGCACAAGATTACACGTTGAAAGTTCGCGGCGGCGAATACATCCCGGAAGCCAATGCCGAACGATACCAAGCTTCATTCGACTTCAGCAGCCGCACGGCTTTTGGAATGAATCAATACGTTGTCTTGCAATTTCAGGAAATACCCTCTTTCGAAAAAAGACAATCACTGTCGGCCCAAGGCATTGAACTCTTGGAATACATCCCGCAGTATGCCTATACCGCACGGGTGAAGCAAACCATGCAGTCAGCCGACCTGGTTCGGGCCGGTGTGCGCAGCATCACTTACTTGAAACCGGAGAATAAAACTGTTCCCGCACTGTTGCAAGGCATGGCTCCTGCCCATGCCATTCCACAGGCCGGCTGGGTAGACCTAACCATGCTCACCTTTGAGAAACTCTCCCGAACCGACATACAGGGATTTTTAATCCCCTTGGGCATTCAAATCATCGATGCGTATTCAATCTTCAAACAGTTTACGCTGCGGGCCCCGATCGCGAACCTAACACGGCTGGTCGAGCTACCCTTCGTACAATGGGTCGAGTTCATCGACGCACCCAATCAACTGGAAAATCTTCCCGGACGATCGCTCCACCGTGTGAATGTGTTGAACGACGGGGTGCGCAACCTGAAAGGAACAGGCATCAACATTGGCATTTGGGATGGCGGAGAAGTGAGTCCGCATTTGGATTTTTCACCCGCTGGTCGACGCACGCTAATGGAGAACAGCAGCCCCTCTGACCATGCTACCCACTGCGCGGGTACGATTTGCGGAAGGGGGCTGATCAATCCTGTGGCTCGTGGCATGGCTCCCAATGCCAAAATTTACTCTTACAATTTCAATGGGAACATCCAGGCTGAAATGGCCAATGCCATCCCTACGCTCGGATTGAATGTAAGCAGTCACTCCTATGGCAGTACGCAGACCTGCGGACTCACCGGTTCGGGTGTGGCGTACTCCGCTACCAGTGTGGCCACCGATCAGAACCTGAATAATTTTCCTCATCACCTTCATGTACACTCGGCTGGTAATTCGCAGGGCGCCTGCACAGGTGGTTGGTCTACCATCACATCTAGCGGCAAGTCAGCCAAGAACAACATCCTGGTGGCCAACATCTCCACGCTGGAAGCGTTGAATTCCAGTTCCAGTTGTGGTCCGGTACACGATGGTCGGGTTAAACCTGAAATCAGCGCCATGGGCACCAGTGTTTTCTCGACCTACTCACCGCTCAATACCTATGCCACGCTATCGGGCACTTCCATGGCCGCTCCCGGCATCGCCGGATCGGTTGCTTTATTGGTGGAGCGTTACAAGGAACTCAACAGCAACCAACTGCCCCCCTCCTCCTTGATCAAGAACACCGTGCTAAACACCGCACGTGATCTGGGCAACGTTGGTCCGGATTATCGTTTCGGATACGGTCGAATCAATGCTTTGCAAGCCGTGCGCATCCTCGAAGAGAACCGATATCGGATCGCTACCGTTACAACCGGCTTCACCAATGATGAAGTAATCAATATTCCTTCCGGAGCAGCTCGCCTGAAAGTGATGCTCACCTGGAACGATCCGGCTGGTACCGCCAATGCCACACCGGCACTGGTCAATAACTTGGACTTGAAAGTGGTAAACGGTACCAACACGTTCTTACCCTGGATACTGGATCCCAACAATCCGGGAAATCCGGCTACCAATGGCGTGGACAACGTCAGCAATATTGAGCAAATTAGCATTGACAATCCCGCCGCCGGTGCATACACCCTCCGGGTTGTAGGTACGGCCGTCCCTACGGGTGCGAATCAAACCTATTCGCTTACCTGGACCATCGAATCGCCCGGCATCGAGGTGATCTATCCCAACGGAAATGAGACCCTGAATCCCGGCACCAGCGAAGTGATCACGTGGGATAATACCGGCATCACCACCGCTCAAACCGTTGAATACTCAGTGGATGGCGGCACTACCTGGACTACCATCGGAACCGGAATTCCGGCCACTACCCAACGGCTCTCCTGGAGTGTACCTTTCGTGAACACCTCAACCGCTTTGATCAGGGTATCAGCCGGAGGCATTACCGATGCGAGCGACGTTACATTTAAGATATTGGGGACAGTTACAGGCTTGACCGGTAGCGGAGCGGCTTGTAATGCCGGTGAAGTGACGCTCAACTGGAGTACGGTTACCAATGCCTCACACTACGACGTATACATATTAAATACGACTTCCGGTGATTTCGATCTATTGGCCCCGAATATTTCGGCTACCACCTATACTGCCACGGGACTGACCCCCAATACAGCTTACTGGTTTACTATCCGGGCAAAAAACAATACGACCAACGCCGTCGGCCAGCGGGCCAATGCCATCAGTGTAACGGCATCTAATGGTGGCGGTGGGCTCGGTGCTGTTGGATCCATCAGTGGCATTCAAACCATATGCGGGGTTCAAAACAACATCACCTATTCGATCGCAGCCGTACCGGGTGCCACCAGCTATAGCTGGGTCGTGCCCACGGGTGCCACGATCGTATCGGGACAAGGAACTACCAGCATCTCAGTCAATTTTGCGTCTGGTGCCAGCAGTGGAAATATCAGTGTCAGTGCCGGCAATGGAACGTGTAACACCACACCGTCAAACTTAGCCATTACCGTAGGCAGTACTTCCATTGCCGCTCCGGTGGGCGGAGGCAATCAATCCCAAGCGGTTTGTCCGGGTGCCACCATCCCCACGCTCACCGCCACAGCCACCGTACCAACGGGTCACACGCTGCGCTGGTATGATGCCGCTACCGGTGGCAATGTGGTCACCAACCCAATATTGAGTGCAGTGGGTACCATTACTTATTATGCCGCCAGCATGAATAATGTCACGAATTGTGAGAGCGGAACGCGCACTGCTGTAACGTTGACCATTACCGCCGTACCGGCTGCTTCGATCACGGCTACTGGTCCTACCACCTTTTGCCAAGGCAACGCCGTACTCTTGGTTGCCAATATCGGTTCGTCCTATACCTGGAGCAACGGTGCCACTACCAGCTCGATCATCGTCAATACCCCCGGAAGCTATACGGTGACCGTTACCAACAATGGTTGTGTGAGCACTTCATCACCGGTTGCTGTTACCGTAAATCCAAATCCGAGCGCAGCGGTTACAGCAAGCGGACCACTGGCTTTCTGTGCAGGTAATAACGTGACCCTCTCCGCCCCCTTGGGAAATTCTTATAGTTGGAGCAATGGAGCTACCTCCTCCTCTATCACGGTTGGTAGCAGTGGCTCCTATACGGTTACGGTAACGAACGGTTTCGGCTGCTCGACTGCCTCCTCCGCCTCGGTAGTAGCCGTGAGCCCGAATCCGGTCGTAAGCCTGACCGCAGCGCCCTATCAAAATCTCTATCCCGGTCTGAGCACGAACCTGACGGCACAGGTTACACCTTCCGGCAGTTACAATTATACCTGGTTCCGAAACGGATCGGTGATCAGTGGCGTAACGGGTAATACGCTTTCCAATATTACGTTGGGTCAATTGGGTCAATATTCCGTTCGGGTGCAAAATCAAACCGGACTTCCCTGCGCTACCCTCTCGAACTTGGTGACCATCGGCGACTCGGCCACTACTCGTTTGTTCATTCTGCCCAACCCCAGCAAGGGGCAATTCGAAGTGGCGTATTATGCAGCGGGCGCCGAGCAATTTACCTTGTCGGTGTTTGATGGAAGAGGTGCCCTGGCATTTCGTAAATCCTACCCGATCACCGGCGCGTATCAACGCATGGCCGTAGATATGCGCCAACACGCAAGCGGAATCTATCAGCTCATTCTCACGAACCGGGCTGGCAAACGATTGGCAAACGGAAAAGTCTTGATCCGATAGAATCCGACAGATACTGAATTGTCAAAAGCCCTGAGCGATCGGGGCTTTTTTTATGGAACGATCTCGCCCTCCAGATCGTAATCGTAGGCCTTGGTGATCTTGACATTTACAAAGGACCCAATAGCCAGTTTTTTATCGGTTTGAATAATGACTTCATTATCCACCTCCACCGAGTCGAATTCGGTTCGACCTAAATAACGACCGGATTCTTTCTTATCGATGAGGGTCTTGAAAACTTGACCCACTTTCTCTTGATTGAGTTCATAGGAGATTTCCTGTTGCGTCTCCATCACTTGTTGCGCCCGGCTCTCTTTCTCTTCTGCCGACACATCATCTACCAGGTCATGTGCCGAAGTACCTTCTTCATGCGAGTACGTAAAGATGCCTACCCGGTCGAAGCGGTGCTGGATCAAAAAATCCTGCAAGGATTGCACATCCTCTGGTGTTTCGCCGGGGAATCCGGCAATCAGGGTGGTGCGTAAACAGATCCCGGGTACTTTCTCGCGAACGGCATGGATCAACTCATCCATCTCCGAGCGGGTTATTTGGCGTCGCATGGCTTTTAGCATGCGATCGGAAGCATGCTGCAGGGGCATGTCGAGGTAGTTGCAGATGTTGGGACGATCCCGCATCACGTCTAGTATCTCGAGGGGAAATTTGGAAGGATAGGCATAATGCAACCGGATCCACTCCAATCCCTCTACATCCGCCAAGCGGTTCAGCAGTTCGGGTAAGCTTCGCTTTTTGTAAATATCCAGTCCATAATAGGTCAACTCCTGAGCGATCAGCATGATCTCCTTTACGCCGCCACTGACCAAACGCTTGGCTTCTGCCACCAGTTGTTCAATGGGCTTGCTGACATGCTGACCACGCATCAGCGGAATGGCACAGAAGGCACAGGTTCGATTGCACCCCTCCGAGATCTTCATGTAGGCATAGTGGCTGGGGGTGGAGAGCAGGCGCTCGCCTATCAATTCCTCTTTGTAATCGACCTCAAATTGTTTGAGGATGTTGGGGAGTTCGAGGGTTCCGAAATACGCATCGACCTCGGGGATCTCGGCCTCCAGGTTATTCTTATATCGCTCACTCAAGCAGCCGGTAACATAAACTTTATCCAGCTTCCCTTTTCGTTTCAGCTCCACTTGCTCCAGAATGGTCTGAACGCTCTCCTCCTTGGCCTTATCGATGAAGCCACAGGTATTAACCACAACAATGTTGTGATCCAGCTTTTTGTTCTCATGCACTACTTCGATATCGTTGGCCTGGAGCTGCCCGCTGAGTACTTCGCTGTCGACCAGGTTTTTGCTGCATCCCAGCGTGATTATATTGACCTTATCTTTCTTGAGGGTGCGGGCTTTCATTCGGCAGATTTTGAGTCGAGCGAAAAAAGGCTGTTGACAAACGCTTCCTTATCAAATACCAACAGGTCTTCCATCTTCTCCCCGACCCCAATGAATTTGACGGGGATATTAAAGGCATGGGCGACGGCCATCACTACACCGCCCTTGGCGGTTCCGTCCAGTTTCGTGATGGCGAGGGCATTGACATTGGTGGCGGATTGAAAATGTCGGGCTTGCTCCACGGCATTTTGTCCAGTAGAACCATCCAACACCAGCAACACTTCATGCGGAGCATCCGGAATTAGTTTTTGGATCACGCGTTTGATCTTAGTGAGCTCTTCCATCAGATGAGCCTTATTGTGCAGACGGCCGGCGGTATCGATCAGCACCACGTCGCTGCCCCGGGCCAGGGCGCTTTGAATCGTGTCGAAGGCCACGGCGGCCGGATCGCTCCCGGTAGGTTGTTTGACGATCGGAACCCCGATCCGTTCGCTCCAGATAGTGAGTTGATCGACAGCGGCGGCGCGAAACGTATCGGCGGCACCCAACAACACTTCTTTACCTGCCTGCTTGAATCGATAGGCGAGTTTTCCGATGGTGGTGGTCTTGCCCACCCCGTTCACTCCAACGACCAAGATCACATGCGGTTTATACGGGAGTGGGGAATCGAATCCGTAATCGTGTACCGGATCGGGCAGTACGGCGGCCATCTCCGTTTGCAGGATCTGACTGAGTTCGTCGGGGTTGAGGTATTTGTCGCGACTGACTCTTTTTTCGATGCGGGCGATGATTGCTTCGGTGGTGGAGATCCCGACATCAGAGGTGATCAGGGCTTCTTCCAGATTTTCCAGCAATTCATCATCGAGACGTGACTTACCCGACCAGGCGCGACTGAGTTTTTCCCAAAAACCTTGTTTGGTTTTTTGAAGTCCCTGATCCAGTGCTTCTTTCTCTTTTTTCCCGAACCAGCGGTCGAAGAGTCCCATGAATTGAAACGGATTTAAAAAACAAGAGCCATTCGAATGCGAACAGCTCTTGAAGATTTTGAGGTAGGCCGACGATTATTTCTGTGCCAGGAAATCTTTTACCTTGTCTTTGTGCACCATTTGCTCCTTGAAGGTGTAGGCACCAGACTTGGGGCTGCGCACCGCCTTGATCACTTTGGTATAGTTCTTGGCTTCGGCCGCCTGTTTGGGGTCCTTTTTAATCGCCGTTTTTGCTGCTTTTGCCATGGGTATGAGTTATAAGGGGATTACTTGATCTCTTTGTGTACGGTCACTTTTTTCAGGATGGGATTGAACTTTTTGAGTTCCAATCTTTCCGGATTGTTCTTCTTGTTCTTAACGGTTATATACCGGCTGGTACCGGGCTGTCCGCTGGTCTTGTGCTCGGTGCACTCCAGAATAACCTGAACGCGATTGCCTTTCTTCGCCATGATGCTTGCTTTTTAGAATTAGATTTTTTCGCCTTGGGCCCGCAGTTCTTTCACTACGGAGTACAAACCTCTCTTGTTGATGGTCCGGATGGCATCAGCCGATACCTTAAGGGTCACCCACTTATCCTCTTCAGCCAAGAAGAACTTCTTGGTCTGCAGGTTGGGCAGGAAACGACGCTTGGTCTTGATGTTGGAGTGAGAGACCTTGTGCCCCCCGATTGGGGTCTTTCCGGTAACCTGACATACGCGTGCCATAACGACTAATTTTGGGAGGGCAAAGGTAAGGGAAATCAGCGAATTAGACGAAGAAAGTGGTTTTTTTCTGTACAAGGCCCCCTGAAATCGGCCAACCCCGGCGGTTGTCAATTCCCCTTCTTAAAGTAACTTCGCCCCCAATCGGGGCCTAACCGGGCTCTATCACCTTAAAATTCAATCGATTTATGGCATACGATGTGGTCGTTTTGGGGACTGGCCCCGGCGGATATGTGGCCGCCATCCGGGCTGCCCAATTGGGGTTCAAAACTGCGGTAATTGAAAAGGAAAGTTTAGGGGGCGTTTGCCTGAACTGGGGATGTATTCCCACGAAAGCCCTGCTGAAAAGTGCCCAGGTGAACGAGTACATCAAGCATGCCCAGGATTTCGGGATCCAAGCCACCGGCATGCCTCAATTTGATGCGGTGATCAAACGCAGCCGCGGGGTGGCCGACAAAATGAGCAAGGGCGTTCAGTTCCTGATGAAGAAAAACAAGATCGACGTGATCATGGGCTTTGGCAAACTGATCGCCAAGGGCAAGCTCGAAGTGAGCGGATCCGATGGTAAAACCCAGGTCGTGGAGGCCAAGCATATTATAATTGCTACTGGCGGACGAAGCCGTCAACTCCCCTCCATGCCCATCGATGGTAAAAAGATCATCGGTTATCGCGAGGCAATGGTGCTGCCTCAGAAACCCGCCTCCATGATCATCGTGGGCAGCGGTGCCATCGGTGTGGAGTTCGCTTACTTCTATAACAGCATGGGCACGAAAGTGACCATCGTCGAATACATGCCTCGGATCGTGCCGGTGGAGGACGAAGACATCAGCAAAGAACTCGAGAAGCAATACAAGAAGAACGGCATCGAGATCCTGACCAGCAGCGAGGTCACCACCGTTGATACGACCGGCACCGGCGTCAAGGCCAAGGTCAAGACGGCCACTGGTGAGATCACCCTAGAGGCCGAAATACTGCTCAGTGCCGCCGGAGTGGTCGCGAATATAGAGGGCATCGGATTAGAGGGATTGGGCATCAAAACAGAAAAAGGAAAAGTGCTGGTCGATAAATTCGGACAAACCAACGTGCCGGGTATCTATGCCATTGGGGATTGTACACCCGGACAAGCCCTGGCCCACGTCGCCAGCAAAGAAGCGATCAATTGTGTAGAATCAATCGGATACAACGAACGTAAATATCACCACCAGCCCGAACCCATTGATTACAACAACATCCCCGGCTGCACCTATTGTATCCCGGAGATAGCCTCGGTAGGATACACCGAGAAACAAGCCAAAGATGCCGGCTATGAGATCAAGGTGGGTAAGTTCCCGCTCAGTGCCAGCGGAAAGGCTTCAGCCGCCGGACATACCGAAGGGTTTGTCAAAGTGATCTTCGATGCCAAGTACGGCGAATGGTTGGGAACGCACATGATCGGATACAACGTAACCGAAATGATCGCCCAAACCGTTACGGCCCGTAAGCTGGAGACCACCTACCACGAAGTACTGAACGCCATTCATCCCCACCCCACCATCAGCGAAAGCGTCAAGGATGCGATCGAGGTGGCTTACGGAGAAGCGATCCATCTCTGATCAAAAAAATACGAGATAAAAAAAGAGGACAACATGTCCTCTTTTTTATTGATCATAATTTCAGGAACTTGGATTGGTACACCAACCCGTCGGTTCGACGAGCTTCCAGCAAATAATACCCCTTTTCAAGACCCTCAGTAGGGAATCGGTGGATGGTGGACTGAAAATTTCCTTGCTGCCGCACGCGTCCTTGCAGGTCGATGATCCGATAGGTTTGTCCCACCCAGCGCCGGTCGTACGAGAGATCGATCTGCAATAAATGGGTAACGGTCGTCGGATATAATTTCGGTTCCAGCCAGGTGGGATCGGGTTCAACAACGGGCATTTCCGCGGTTAAGGGAATTTTTAGTCCCACCGACTGCATCAACGAAGCCCGCAGGCCGCCGGATTTCAACAGGGAACGCATCCGGCTTTTTTGTCCTTCTGTGAACAAGGTCATACAGGCATCGCTGGTGAAGTCCATGTAGTTATTATACATATCACCGGTCGGATTATTTCCGCAGGTGATCCGAATGGTGCTCGGACATCCCATCGTGTAACTGGCTTGCTTCGGCGTATCAGACACGCCATCGTCTCCACAATATTCATCGCCCCAGAGATGTTTCAGCCCCAACCAATGCCCCACTTCGTGCACCAGGGTTTTATGCCCCCCTCCGATCGCTCCCAGGTCCAACACGATCCCGTCCAGTTTCGCATCGGCCCCCAGCACACTGGAGAAGCCGGCGAATTTTTCCATCCGGCAAACCCAGATGTTGAGGTATCCTCTGGAATCCCATCCATCGGCTCCCATTTTGCTGCTGAATTTCATATCATCGCCCATTTTCCAGGAAGAGATGGGCGTGTATTGACGGACGATGCCGGTGGTAGCCCGACGACGGGGATCCGAGATCGCCAACCGAAACTCGATCTCACAATCGGCAGCCAGTGGTTTAAAAACAGGTCGGGTATTGGCGGTATCCGGATTGCGCATCCGAAAACATTCATTCAAGCTCTTCAATTGATCCTGCACCTGCTGATCGGAGATCCTCTCCGAAGGCAGATGATAGAGGTTGTGAAAAACAACGGGGATGACCAGGGTTCCTTCCTGAGTACGTTCGAAGGACTGAGTAGTGGCAGCTTGCTGGATCCAGTTCTCCAAGCTGGAGAGGCGTTCCGATAATTGTGGCTGCAAACGAACCTGTTGCTGCTGATAATCCGCGCTGGCACAACGGTTCTGTGCAGCACCCAACAGGGGCAGACAGATAAAGACAATAAGATATAAACGGAACGTTTTCATAGTTCCAGGGTAGGGTTTGGTACGGATGTCGTTGGCTTCCAACGAGGGCAAATCAGAGCGGTCTTGGCAGGGATCTTGGATCAATAGCCTTTCGGCCAGTGGGCTAAGATAGAGTATTTACTTAAAAATGCGGGTTTTCCCCTATAGTACTTTTACGATTGATACACATTAGAGAGAAAACTGTACCTTGCTACAGATGTTTTTACGCCAGCTATTTAATCACAATACCCTCATAATCATAGCATTGATCCTTTGGGGCTGCGAGGAGAAAAAAACAGGATCGGTAAATACCACTCCTCCCGGCCCGCAGACCCTCAACTATTCGATCGTGCGGGCGCATCCACATGACACCACCTCGTATACGCAGGGACTGGTCATATATAAAGGTGGTTTGTACGAGGGCACCGGTAATTACGGCAAATCGAAATTGAAGCGAGTCGATCTCCGGTCGGGTAAAACGTTACAGAGCATTTCACTGGAGGATAAATTTTTTGGGGAAGGGATCACCATCCTGCGCGACACGCTATACCAACTCACTTGGCAAGAAAAAAAAGTATTTGTTTACACCCTTCCCAATATGAAAAAGGTGAAGGAATTCGATGTTACGTTTGAGGGATGGGGGCTCACGCACGACGGCGATCACCTGATCGTGAGCAACGGCAGTGGTGAGTTATTCTTTTACCGACCGCAGGATTTCACCTTGCTGCGCAGCCAAACCGTAACGGAATCCGGCTCGCCCAGTTTCAACCTCAATGAATTGGAATACATCGACGGATTTATCTACGCCAACCAATACACCTACTCTTACTTGCTGAAGATCGATCCCCGCACCGGAGAAGTGGTAGGCAAAGCCGATCTCACAAATGCCTGGAACCGGAACAAAGGATTGAATCCACGCTCGGATGTACCGAACGGCATTGCCTACGACGAGCAAACAAAAAAGATATACATCACAGGAAAATGGTGGGCTGAATTATACGAAATTGAATTTTCGCGTTAAACAGGCTTGAGCTCATAAACCAAGGAGCTTCCCCGCTCCCGATCAAAATACGTTCGCAGGTTGGAGCGAATGCCAACGTACATCGACGACAACCAACGACTCCGGCCGCTTTGATGCTGGTGACTCAGCAGGGCGATATAAAATGCATCGTACCAGAGGGGACGAAGCGATTGACATTCAAATCCATTTCGCTTGGCGAGGGCTCGGATCGAATCGGGCGCAAAATGATACAAATGCCGGGGCACGTCATAGGCTGCCCACCACTGCTGAAAATGATCAGCATCCCAGGATGTATGATTGGGCAAAGCCAACAACAACCGCCCGCCTGGTTTTAAGATCCGACGAAATTCCTTCATGTATCCATGCAGGTCGTGCACGTGCTCCAACACATGCCACAGCGTGATGGCATCAAATTCGCCAGAAGGAAGATGGTACAACTGATCGGATTGCATCAGCGTGATTCCAAAATCGCGCAGACCCACTTGCCGTGCTGCTGCATCGGGCTCCAACCCATCCGCTCGCCAACCGGAGCGACGAAGCGCGGAAACAAATGCACCCGTACCACTGCCTACGTCCAATACCCGTCCGCCCGAAAGACCAGTAGCCTGCTCCACCCATTTTATTTTTTGACGCAACGTGCGGCGACGCACCAATTGATAGATCTGGTTGATCAGTCCCTTGCGGGTGTTGGTATGCGAGATGTATTCATCCGATTGATAATAAACCCCGGACTCAGCCACCCCGGGAGCATCCTGGGTGAGCCGCACGAAACAATGGGGGCATTCGATCAGCCGGAAGGATTGTTTGCTTACCAACTGATCGACCACCTCGAATACCGGCCGACAATCGGACTGCTCACAAATCGGACATCTATCGTAATGCAAGATCGCAGACATAGCAGCTCAACGGATTTCGCGGTAAGGAAGAGAGGACGGCTCGCTGGTAG
This sequence comes from Chitinophagaceae bacterium, assembly GCA_964229195.1. GTDB lineage: Bacteria > Bacteroidota > Bacteroidia > Chitinophagales > Chitinophagaceae > JJ008. Next base: position 35,691 of record CAXRAX010000028.1, read on the forward strand.
AAATAGGAATGGAAAACCGCGAACCGGCAGCTTGCGAGCTCCCACCCGCTTGAACAAAAATGACAATTGTTCCAATCAATGCCAGTGCGGTTAAAACAACAACGAGCTTATTGGTGAGATCCCACCGACGAAATAAATAATCGGAGGAGAAAGGAATGGATCTCAAATCGGCTTCCGGGGCGGTGGCAAGGGAATGTGGATGCCACTGTGGACTTTCAGCAGGCTGCTTGCGCAATTCACCCTGGCCCAGTATATCGACCTGAAACGAATCAGCTTGGAGTTTTCGAAGCCAGGTATGGTATTGAAGACTGGCCACTTCGGGCGATTCATTCCCAAAACAAGCGAGCCGCTGAAAAAAATCAGCGGGTAAAGTTGTTGACGAATCGGCCTCAAAGACCAACGACCACTGGGGGCCCTCCAGAATAGAGGACTTACTCCTTCGGACCGCAGGCCGACGCACCCATTGCACCATACCCACTCCCTCCAATGGAAGGGATTGAAAGGAAGCCAACCAACTCTGTATCAGTAAAGACATCAAAAAAGACTTTTGTCGAGTGAAAATACAACTCCCCCGACAAAATGAAAGCCGTATGTTGGGTAAGGCGACCAGCGGCGGTAGGACTGATTAAGCAGATTGTTGAATTGCAACCATCCGCTGATCGATCGGGATATGGGCACCTGAGCACCAAGATTCAGGTCCAACGCCCCTTGCGTGCGCCCGGGCTGTCCATCTTTTTGCAGAAAATAAGGAGCAAACCAGGAGGAAAGATCCGCCTGAACCTTCCATCGGTTGGCAAATCGATGCCAGCCATGGAAATTCCATTCAAATGGGAGAAGTCCCCACGGCCGATCCACCCCACGCAAGCCGTGATAATTGTTCCACCGAAGTTCAGCCCGCATCAGCCAACGATCGGACTGACGGTAACTGACCTTTCCCAGCAGGTAAAGATTTTGGATCCGGTCGGCATAAACCACTTGAAATGATTTTCCGTCGCCGGCAGCTGTGGTATCGTTCGTGAATAAAAACGCATCGTGAAGCGTCTGATAACCTGTTTGTAATTCATAGACCCAGTGGGCCCGGCGATTGTATTGCCAGCGAAGCGAGCGGTCGATGCTGCCTTGGTTTCTCCATTGAGCTGGCATCCAGAGCCAGGGATTTTGGGTGTAGAGTTCGCGATATCCGACGCGTTGCAATTCGCCCGTCCATTGCAAGCGTATCGACCAGGGTTTGGTGGAACGGTTCCAGAAGAAAAGAACATCGGGGTATAAGCGGGTACCTGCGGCATCCCAACTGGGACGAATACCTGCCTGAATCGACCATGCAGCATCCGTAAAATGAAGCGAGGGGTTTAAGCTGTAAACGGATTGATCCCGTCCCGGCCCGTTGACTGGTTTGATCCGTCCCCCATGCGCCAGTCCCTCCACACGAAGTGCGAAGCGCTCATTGAATCGATATCGAACGGGGATGAATAGTCGGGCGTTCAAGTCTTGATTACCGAGGGCATCGGTGGTGAATTTGATATCCACCTGGGGCTCTACATAGAAACCGGTGGCGGTCGGTTCTATTCGTCGATAGCCAAGTTGTAATGCGATCTGATGAAATACCTGTCGGATCGAGTCGGTCGGGGGCGTTGGTAAACTTTTATCGAATCCATATTTGTTGAAACGCTGCCGATCGAATGCAAGCGCTGACATCCATTCGCCCTTGGTTCGGTCGGGCAGTTGCCAGGTAACCATTCCATTTGTGATGGAATGTGCTTGATATGGCAAGGTTCCGGTGGCCGATTGATGTCCCCCGTAAATTCTTACCGGCGATTTCGTTCCGAACGTCAGTGCCCCGGACACAAACGGGTTACGCAGGCTTCCATAGCCAAGTTTGATAAAAGAAGAAGATTGAAAACCGGTGTTGGAATCGGCCTGATAGGCCAGCGGCTTCAAGGTTCCGGGCTGATATACGATGGATAATTCCTGGTTGGGAATTCGATAGGCCAATCGGGTGCGCTGCGTATCGACCGCAGGAGGAGTGGCAGCAAATTGCACCTTGATCAGATCGCGTAACGCAGGTTTGAAAGGAGAGATGATATCAACACTGCCCGTGGTATCCCGTTTCCCCGGCTGGGCATACAACCCCACCGGCAACCCGAAGAGTAAAAAAAACAGCCATCGGTGTTTGATCGGTCGCATCAGGAATCCAGTTTGGTTGATTTACGCGTGGTTTCCACTACCTGCTGAAGTTTGTCCTTTGCCTCTTGCTGTAAGGCGGGATCCGTGGCATTATCGACCACGCTCTGATAGGTCGCCTTGGCATTGAAGTAATCTTTTTGCTGTACATATACATCCCCCAACAAAATGTAGGATTTGGTGGACCA
>CAXRAX010000029.1:0-17608 GCA_964229195.1 Chitinophagaceae bacterium
AGGATGGCCCCCAATACGATGGGAAATTGAAACACAGAAGCCCAGCGCGTGAACAGCCCGATCAGGATCATCAGTCCGCCAAACAAATGCAACACCGGTATCAGGATCTGCAACCATTCATACCGCCGAATGCCTTCCGTGGCGAATAGCACTTCCGACAACAGCTCCTGGTTTCGGATAAATTGAATGCCCTTGAAAAATAAGGCCAGTCCAAGTACAACACGCAACACAAGCAACCAATAGGCCGATCGACTTTTATTCAATTGTTGAAAACGGGCAATGAAATTCATGCATCAGGGTTTGCCCAAAACTATTCAGGATGGGTGGGGCGACAGCCAACCAAGATCAATTCAGCAACAAACGAAAAGAGGTTACTGAACTGATGTGATCACGAGACCAATTTTCGCCGATGGAAGTATACAGCTGCCTGTAAGGTCAGAAATGAGCCCAGCAAAGAAAGGACGATCATGGACGTGGCAAAAAAATTGGTCCATGAAACCTGCAGCGATAGACTTTCCTTGATCAGTAAAACACTCACGCTCCCCACGTACGCAATGGCATCCACCCAATAGATAAAAAAGCCGGTATTGGCCTTTAGGGAGAAGCTGGCGATGAGCCGATCGAAATAGATCGAATTGAACGGGATATATACCAGGTATAGTCCCAATCCGCTTCCGACCATCCAATAAAATGGATCCAGTCGCTGCTGCATGAACAACCAGGAACAGATTCCCCCGATCAAAAAACCCAGTAAAATAAACCCATGAGCGATCTGCAGCGCCCGGTAGCTGTTACGAACGAGCACTACGGCACCGATCACAACGAGAACAAGTAGCATGATGGGGATCTCGGTTTGGGAGAAAACGGCCGGTCGAATGGCAAAGCCCATCTCCTTCCACATATCCGCCGAAAAATTATCCCGGATATCGCGAAAGATCGTGGCGAATAAATAGATGACCGTAAAAGCCAGTATACCGGGCCAGTATTCGCGTAAGATAATGCGGCGCTGATCGGCCTGCATGGGCTGGCGGGGCTGACGAAGGGATTCATCCTCTGCCGTCGGCGGTGGAATCTTTTCCAATGCGTAAACAAAGAGTGTCAGTGGCAATACAAAGGCCGCTCCCACGGCAAAGGGAATCCAGAACTCCGCCACGGAAAATGTCTTCATCATCCAGGCGCCGACCGATTTTACCCAACCTGAAGAAAAAATGAAACTGACCGCCAAGGCCGCACCGATCAGATCGGTACTCTTTCTTCCCTCGATGTAAGAGAACACCACGCCCCATAACATACCCAGCGGAAATCCATTCATAAAAAGAAAAACCGCGTTGTAAGGAGCCGGCACCCAAGCGAACAATAGCCAGGCCAGCCAAGAAATACCCGTCAGTAAAAAAATGATCCGATGCCGCCCCACCCGCTTCAGCGAGGAAATGTAACGAATGCCATAAAATTTGGCAGCCAAGTAGCCCAGCATTTGAATGATCACCAATACGGTTTTGTAGGCTAGAGGACCCACACTGATTCCCTCAAACGTGCAAACAGTAAAGGATTTCCGAAATCCAAAAATGAAAACATAGGTCCCAAATGCCGTAAGGGCCGCATAAAGAGCGGTGATACGATCGGAGCGGGACCAAGGCATGTGGTAAGATACTTAACTCAACCGAAAGAGCTGCTTCGTATTGGCAGTAGTTTGTTCGGCCACTTCCTTCACCGAGCAGAATTTTGCCTCCGCGATCTTTTCGGCTATGATCTTCAGGTAACGCGGGTCATTGCGCTTTCCCCGATGGGGTACCGGTGTCAGGTAAGGTGCATCGGTCTCCAAGATCAATTGATCCAGCGAGAGCTGTTCGATCACCGCCGGCAAACCGGCATTCTTATAAGTGATCACGCCCCCGATTCCCAGGTAGAATCCAAGATCAATGATCCGCCTGGCCGATTCGACCGAGCCGGTAAAACAATGGAACACGCCCCGGAGATTTCCGCGCTGATGTTTTTTAACCACTTCAATGCAACGATCCATCGAATCCCTTGAATGAATGACGATCGGCAGATCAAATTCCAATGCCCATTCGATCTGCCGCTCGAAAGCCAGGTACTGCTGGTCGAGATGGTCTTTGTCCCAATAGAGGTCCAACCCGATCTCACCCACTGCCACAAAAGATCGCTGCTCGAGGTAGGTTCGGACGATCTTCAATTCTTCCTCCACATGCTGCTTGGCCGAGCAAGGGTGTAAACCCATCATCGACAAACAAGTTTCGGGATAGGCCGACTCCACCGTAATTTGTTTTTCATGGGTGGAAGAGTCGATCGCCGGGAGGAGCATTTTTTCAACCCCTACAGCCCGGGCCCGGTCGATCATGTCGGACCGATCGGCATCAAATTCCGACAGATAAATATGGGTATGGCTGTCTAAAAAGGTCATAAAACTTCAAAAATCCGCAATTTCTGGCCCAAAAAGGGCAAAAAAGCTCCCAAAATGGGCATTCTGCTATATTTGTTCAGTTTTCATAGGGTACGGATTAAAACGGGCCGAGGTTTCTACCCCGGCCCAACTTTTTTTAAGAACCCGGCAGTTTTTCGAACCGAAACCCGTTTTTGTGGAAGAATTCGAGGGTTTTGGGGAGGCAAATCTTCAACCGATCCCAAGCTTTTTCAGAATCGTGCATGACCACAATGGTGCCCGGTGCACCATACTGTTGTACTTGCCGGGCACAGTCCTCTCCTTCCCGGCTTCGGTCAAAATCGCCACTGAGCACATTCCACATCGCGATGCGCATCTCGGGAAAACGGGTCAGAATGGACCGAGCCTGCCGGCTACGGAGTCGACCATAAGGTGGACGAAACCAATTGGAGTGGATGCGCTCGGCGGCCAAAGTCACATCGGCCAAATAATCGGCCTCAGAAGTTTTCCATCCGTTCACGTGGTGCTGCGTGTGGTTTCCAATGCCGTGTCCGCTGGCTTGAATCGATCGGTAGGTCCCCGGAAATCGGTCCACATTCTGCCCGATGCAAAAAAAATGTGCTTTTGCTTCGTACCGACCGAGCTGTTCGAGTACGAAGGGGGTGATCTCGGGGTGGGGACCATCATCAAAGGTCAGATAGATCGTTTTTTCGGACGCAGGCATCCGCCAAACCCGGTTGGGGTATAGCCAGGGTAGCCACCGGGGTGTCTGAATCCAATAATCACGCATCGGAACAAAGATAAACGCCTGTTCCCATGGGTTATCTTTGCGGCATGTCCAAAAAAGTCCGCGTCCGTTTTGCGCCGAGTCCCACCGGAGGCCTTCACTTGGGTGGGGTGCGGACCGTCCTCTACAACTACCTTTTTGCCAAGAAGCACGGAGGGGATTTCATTGTCCGCATCGAGGACACCGACCAAAGTCGCTACGTTCCGGGTGCGGAGGAATACATCTTCGATTGTTTGCGCTGGTGCGGACTCGAACCCGATGAAAGTGTACAGCATGGCGGTGCGTTTGGTCCCTACCGCCAGAGCGAACGAAAACCGATCTATCGGGAATATGCCGAAAAGCTAATCGCCCAAGGCGATGCTTACTATGCGTTCGATACGCCAGCCGAACTGGAAGCGATGCGCGAGCAGTACAAGACCGATCAAAATCCTTCCCCCCAATACGACCATACCCTTCGTTTGCGCATGCGCAACTCCCTCACCCTCTCCTCCAAGGAGGTCAGTCGGTTGTTGTCAGAAAATACCCCCCATGTAATAAGGATCAAGATGCCGGGTTCCGACTCCATCGCTTTTACCGATATGATCCGCGGCGAGGTATCGTTCGATATGAGCACGGTCGATGATAAAGTCCTCTTGAAAGCCGATGGCATGCCCACCTATCATTTGGCCGTGGTGGTCGATGACCACCTCATGCAGATCTCGCATGCCTTTCGCGGCGAAGAATGGTTGCCCTCGGCGCCCGTACACCTTCGGCTCTGGGAGAAATTATTTGGCCGCGACGCCATGCCCCAGTGGGCTCACCTGCCATTGATACTGGGACCGAACGGAAAGCTCAGCAAACGCGACGGCGCCAAATACGGCTTCCCGGTTTTTGCCATGAACTGGACCGATCCAAAGACCGGCGAAACCGTAGAGGGATTTCGCGAGCGCGGTTTTCTGCCCGAAGCATTCATCAATCTGTTGGCCTTGCTGGGATGGAATGATGGCACCGAAAAAGAATTGTTCTCCTTGGATGAACTGATAAACGCTTTTTCGATGGAACGCGTGCACAGTTCGGGTGCGAAGTTTGATTATGAGAAAGCGAAGTGGTTCAATCACGAATGGCTCTTGAGAGAGCCAGTTCAGCGTTTGGCGTTCAGCGTTCGGAGTCAGTTTGAAAGTTTGAGTAGTTTGAGCAGTTTGAATAGTTTAAATAGTCTGGATGGTTTGAAGTGGGAGAGGATGGTTGAGTTGGTTCGGGATCGTTGTCAGTTGTTGACGGATTTTGTGGGGCAGACGCGATACTTCTTTGAATATCCGCAGGAGGTGGATAAGGCGGCGATTCAGCCGAAGTGGAATGCCGAGAAAGCGGATTTTTTTAATTCATTGACCGCGAAGTACGAATCCGAGACGGAATGGGAGGCCGCGAAGTTGGAGGAGTCTTTCAAGGAATTGGCGAGTGAGCGATCGATCAAGCCGGGTGAGTTGATGTTACCGCTTCGCATCATGTTAGTCGGCGGAAAATTCGGTCCGGGTGTTTTTGACATCGCCGATATCCTTGGCAAAGAAGAAACGATCCGGCGGATCGGTTTACTGTCGGCTCAATTGTCGAACAACTAACTTTGTAAACAGATGAGTTCGAATCGCCCCATACGCGTGCTGGTCGCCAAGGTTGGTCTGGATGGACACGATCGCGGCGCCAAGGTGATCGCTACCGCCCTGCGCGATGCCGGCATGGAAGTGATCTATACCGGACTACGCCAAACGCCCGAAATGGTCGTGAACGCGGCGCTGCAAGAAGATGTAGATGCCATCGGTATCAGTATCCTTTCCGGGGCACATATGACGGTATTTCCCAAGATCATCGGCCTGCTAAAAGAAAAGGGACTGAACGACGTGCTGCTCACCGGGGGTGGCATCATTCCAGAAACCGATATGCAAGCGCTTCGGGAAATGGGGGTCGGTAAATTATTCGCACCGGGCTCACCGATGCAGGAGATCGTCACCTATATCCAACAATGGGTGAAGGAAAACAGATCATTCTAATTTTTACCTATGTATCAAACGCTATTGACCGCGCTGGAGAATGGGATCCTGATGGTGACACTGAACCGCCCCGATAAACTCAATGCGCTGAACCGCTCGGTATTTGATGATCTTTTTTTGTTGATGGACCAGGTAGAATCCGATCCCCAGATTCGGGGCATGATACTGACCGGTGCCGGTCCGAAAGCCTTCGTAGCCGGAGCCGACATCAGTGAGTTTACCGCTCTGGGCAAAGAAGAGGCCATGGCATTGGCCAAGCGCGGGCAGGATTGTTTCTTTCGGATCGAGCGCTGTTCCAAACCAACACTGGCCGCGGTGAATGGATTTGCCTTGGGCGGTGGATGTGAATTGGCGATGAGCTGTCACATTCGGTTGGCCAGCGAAAACGCCAAGTTTGGTCAGCCGGAAGTGAACCTGGGACTGATCCCCGGCTATGGCGGCACGCAGCGTCTCACCCAGCTGGTGGGTAAAGGCCGTGCCCTCGAATTGATGATGAGCGGCATTATGATCAATGCGGCTGAGGCCTACCGCATGGGACTTGTCAACCAAGTCTATTCCGCAGAAGCATTACTGGAAGAATCGAAGAAATTAATGGCGACGATACTGACTAAAGGTCCGAATGCCGTGGGGCATGTAATCGCCGCCGTCAACGCTTGCGGCTCCCCGAACGACGCCGGTTACGCCGAGGAAGTCCGTCGCTTTGGCGAATGCTTCGGCACCGAAGAAATGAAAGAAGGTGTGGGCGCGTTTTTGGAGAAAAGAAACCCGAGATTTAGTTGAAGAAGATGAGCTTTAGCGAATAGCCGTTGAACATTGGTTGAACTGTAGATGAACAATGGTTTAATTATTACTCAACAACCGATAAACCATTCCTCAACACTTACCTTTGCACTATGCCATTTCGAATCGAAAAAGACACCATGGGCGAGGTGAAAGTACCTATCGACGCCTACTACGGTGCCCAAACCCAACGCAGCATTGACAACTTTCGTATTGCACAGGACATCAACCGGATGCCTCTTGAGATCATCCGGGCTTTTGCCTACCTGAAAAAAGCAGCAGCTCTCACCAACCAGGAAGCGGGCGTGCTGGCCAAGAACAAGGCCCAGTTGATCGGAAAGGTATGCGACGAGATCCTGAAAGGAAAGTTGGACGATCAGTTTCCCCTGGTAGTTTGGCAAACGGGATCGGGCACGCAGAGCAACATGAACGTAAATGAAGTGATCGCCTACCGCGGGCACGTGATCAAGGGCGGAGCCCTGACAGACAAAGTCAAGTTTCTCCATCCCAACGATGACGTAAATAAATCGCAGTCCTCCAACGACACCTTCCCTACCGCGATGCACATCGCTGCCTATAAAATGCTGGTGGAAACCACACTACCCGGCATCAAACAGCTGCGAGATACACTGGCGAAAAAAAGCAAGCAGTTCATGAAGGTGGTCAAGATCGGCCGCACCCATTTTATGGATGCCACGCCGCTGACACTGGGACAGGAATTCAGTGGCTATGTCGCACAATTAGACCATGGCATGAAGGCCATTCAAAATTCTCTTGCGCATTTGAGTGAGCTTGCCCTAGGAGGAACGGCAGTAGGTACCGGCATCAATACGCCACCCAACTATTCAAAGAACGTGGCCAAACACATTGCAGCCCTGACCGGCCTGCCTTTTGTGACGGCACCCAATAAATTCGAAGCCCTCGCCGCCCACGATGCGATCGTGGAAGCACATGGCGCCCTGAAAACCGTAGCGGTGAGCTTGATGAAGATCGCCAACGACGTACGGATGCTGTCTTCTGGTCCCCGCAGCGGCATCGGCGAGATCTTTATTCCCGATAATGAACCCGGCTCCTCCATCATGCCAGGCAAAGTGAATCCGACACAATGCGAGGCCCTGACCATGATCGCCGCGCAAGTGCTCGGCAATGATGTGGCCATCAACATCGGTGGCTCGAACGGACATTTTGAGCTCAATGTGTTCAAACCCGTGATGATCTACAACTTCCTGCACAGCGCCCGACTGATCGGCGAAGGTTGTGTTTCGTTCGACCTGAAATGCGCCCGCGGCATCGAGCCGATTGAAGCCAACATTCGCAAACACGTCGAGAACTCCCTCATGCTGGTGACCGCCCTCAATACCAAGATCGGCTACTACAAAGCTGCAGAGATCGCGCAGAAAGCCCACAAAGAAGGAACCACCCTGCGGGAAATGGCGATTCGGCTGGGATATGTGACGGGAGAGGAGTTTGATCAATGGGTGAGGCCGGAGCGAATGACTGGTCAATGAGATGATACTGCATCCGGCCAGTTTGAGAAGTTTGACAAGTTTGAGAAGTTTGACGAGTTTGAGAAGTTTGGATAGTTAGTTTTTAGTTTTTTAGTTAAGAGAGATGAGAAAGTTAAAGCCTACATACTTGGTATTGTTGATCGTGGGGGTGATCGTGTTGGATCAGGTGATAAAAGTTTGGATCAAGACGGAGTATCCGATCGGGGAGGTGATGCGCGTGGGGGGTATGGATTGGTTTCGCATTTATTTTATCGAGAATCCGGGGATGGCCTGGGGATGGAAGTTTGGGAATGAAACCGGAAAAATGATCCTGACCTTGTTTCGGCTGGGCGCCGTGATATTCGGAACCTGGTACCTGAATAAGATGACCAAAGAGGAATATTCCCGAGGCTTGATGATCTGTGCCGGTCTCATCTATGCCGGTGCCCTGGGAAACCTGATCGACAGCATGTTCTATGGCATGATATTCGACAAAGGTCTCCACTATGATGCAGCGGTGGGCGACTATGTATCCTACGTCGGTTCCGCTAGCCTGGGCACCAGCGGCTACTCCTCCTTTCTCCATGGCAGCGTGGTCGACATGCTCTACTTCCCGATCATAAATACGACCTGGCCCGAATGGGTTCCCTTCGTAGGCGGGGAAGGCTTTGAGTTTTTTAGTCCCATTTTCAACATCGCCGACGCCTCCATCTCGGTTGGCGTACTCGTCCTCTTCTTTTTCCAGAAACGCTTGCTGACACCCGCTCCGGAAAAAACCGGCAACCCCACCGTCAGCACCAGCCAACGGCATAACGATACGAGGGAGATTTTTTGATTGCTGACCGCTGACCGCTGTCCGCTGACGGCCGACCGCGGACTGCGGACATTAAATTACCTTTACTGCATGACCGTCGATCAAATAACCTACCTCGTATTCGGAATTGTGTTGGTACTGGCCCTCGTCTTTGACCTGGGATTGCTGAGTAAAAAGAACCAGCAAGTATCTATCAAGCAAGCACTCAATCAAACTTTTTTTTGGGTGGGATTGGCTTTGGCCTTCTTCTTCTTTGTCTGGTATGAAAAAGGACAAACCATCGCACTGCAATATTTGAGCGCCTATTTGATGGAATGGAGTTTGAGCATCGACAACATTTTCGTCTTTATCCTCATCTTTTCCGCCTTCTCTGTTGCCCCGCGTAATTATGGCCGGGTCTTGCTGATCGGTATTTTAATGGCGATCGTATTCCGGATCGTATTCATTACGGTGGGCGTAGCCCTGGTCGATCGGTTTCACTGGATCCTATATGTATTTGGCGTCTTCTTAGTCTATACCGGCTACAAAATGTTCACCTCCACGGAAGAAAAAGAGTTCGATCCCAAACAAAGCAAGATCTATCTGTTTTTACAAAAATTCCTTCCGCTGGTACCTCACGACGGGGAGGGTAAGTTCATGGTCCGCGAAAACGGTCGACCCGCCTACACCACACTATTTGTGGTGGTGGTGATGCTCGCCGCGATCGATCTGGTCTTTGCACTGGATTCGATACCGGCCGTGATGGGTATTTCGCGCGACAAACTGGTCATCTACACTTCCAATATTTTCGCCGTATTGGGCCTGCGCTCGCTTTTTTTCCTGTTGCGAGGAGCCGTCAGCCAATTTGACTATTTGCCTCAAGGCATTTCGATCGTGTTGGTGTTCATCGGACTTAAAATGCTGGGCGAACATTGGCTGAATCAATGGTTCGACAAGACAACCATGGTCGTCCTCTCCCTCGGCGTGATCATGCTCTGTATCGGCGGCTCCATCTTCTACTCTATTTTCATGAAGAAACCCGGAACGCCGGAGAAACTTGGGTGAACGATGGAGGAACAGTGGAGGAACGATGGATGAACAGTGGTTGAACGGTAGTCAACTGATCAAACTATTCAAACTTTCAAACTATTTTGTCGTACACCATCTCGACAATTACGCAACTCCTCTTCAGCGCACCCACCCGAATCGACCCCGATTTCGTGGTTACGGAACTGTCATATGATTCTCGCAAACTCCCCTACCCCGACCGAACCTTGTTTTTTGCATTGGTTTCGGAACGTCGAGACGGGCACGATTTTATTTCGGATGCTTATGTAGCCGGTGTTCGAGGCTTTGTAGTGAGCCGAACCATCGATCATCACTTATATCCGGAGGCAGTATTCATCGAAGTGCCCGATACCCTGGCCGCCTTGCAGCAACTGGCGGCACATCACCGATCTCAGTTTTCCATTCCCGTCATTGGTATCACGGGCAGCAACGGAAAGACCATTGTCAAGGAGTGGTTGTATCAGTTGTTATCACCCGATTTTTCCATCGTACGCTCGCCCCGGAGTTACAATTCGCAACTCGGTGTTCCCCTTAGTGTATGGGGGATGAACCCATCGCATACGCTGGGCATATTTGAGGCCGGCATTTCGCTTCCCGGAGAGATGGAAAAGTTGGCCGGGATCATTCGTCCCACGATCGGCGTCCTCACCAACGTCGGGGCCGCACACGATGAGGGCTTTGCATCCCGAGCTGAAAAAGAAAAGGAAAAACGAAAATTATTTGAGGGTGCCCGGATGCCTGTAGCCATAGAACTAAAGGAGCGTATAACAAAAAACGGACAAACTAACCTGATCGCACGTGACGGCGACAGCGTCGAGATCCCTTTCACCGATGAGGCCTCAATACAAAACGCACTAACCTGCTGGTCGGTGATGCGGTTGCTCGGCTATACCATCGAAACCATTGCCTCGCGCATGAAACGGCTGCAACCGGTGCAAATGCGGTTGGAGATCAAACAGGGGATTCAGCAATGTGTGATCCTGAATGATGCGTACAGCATGGACCTTGACTCTTTATCCATTGCCTTGAATTATCTGAAGCAACAATCGGGAAATCTGCAACGCACGGCCATCCTGAGTGATCTGCCTGAGGGGGAAGAAAAGGAGTATGGAGACCTGATCGAGTTGCTGCGACAGCATCGGGTAACGAAATTGATCGCGATCGGACCGAACTTTCAATCCTTTCTCAAACGGCGCACCCTGGAACCGATGAGGGTACTGTCGTATCCCGACCGGCAAACGTTCGAAATGCATTTCTCGGCTCCTTCCTTTCACCGCGAGGCCATTCTGCTCAAGGGGGCTCGACGATTTGAGATGGAGAAGTTGTTGCCGCTGCTGGAAGCACAATTGCATCAAACACGGCTGGAGATCGATCTGGGCGCCTTGCGACATAACATCCGGCAGTATCAGTCCGTTCTTCGTCCCGGCACCAAGATCATGGCGATGGTCAAATCTTTCGCCTATGGAAGTGGCGGTGCAGAGATCGCCCGGGTGATGCAGGAGGAAGGGATCGCTTACCTCGGAGTGGCTTATGCCGATGAGGGCGTGGCCTTACGTGCCGGCGGCATTCGCTTGCCCATTATGGTGATGAATACAGAACCCACCGCCTTCGATGCCATCCGAGAGCATCGGCTGGAACCGGTTTTGTACTCGATCGACATGATGGAGGCCTTTCAGCAATATGTGAAAGCACAAGGAGAAGCGGAGTTTCCCGTTCACATCGAGCTGGAAACCGGGATGCATCGGTTGGGTATTTCACCGATCGATTACGAAAAAATGAGTGCCACCCTCAAATCGAATACTAGCATACAAGTTCGCTCGGTCTTTTCGCATTTGGTGGCAGGCGAGGACGTGCAATCCGATGCGTTCAGTGAGGAGCAGTTCAGCATGCTGACACGGGGTGCCGAGATCGTAAGAGTGGCTTGTACGCACCAACCAATGATCCACCTGGCGAATTCAGCAGCCGCGATCCGAAAACCGGCCTGGCAATTGGATATGGTTCGGATCGGGATCGGGTTCTATGGCATCGATCCGGCCATCACCGATAAGGTATCATTGAAACCCGTAGCCCGATTGTTGGCCACGGTGGCACAAATACAAGAATTATTACCGGGCGATTCGGTCAGCTACAACCGTCGCGCTGTGGTAGATAAAAAAACCCGGATCGCTACGTTGCGACTGGGGTATGCGGACGGATTTCCACGTCGGCTCGGAAACGGCGTGGGTTATGTGATCTTGGATGGACAAAAAGCGGCGGTACTCGGAACGGTTTGCATGGATATGTTCATGGTCGATATCACAGATATTCCCTCTGTACAAGTAGGTGAAACCGCCGTCGTCTTCGGTCGGGAGCTACCCCTCACCGAACTGGCCGAATTGGCCGGCACCATTCCGTACGAGATCATGACCGGTATTTCGCAAAGGGTGAAGCGGGTGTATGTTGAAGAGTAGTCCGCAGTCCGCCGTCCGCGGTTTCGAGTTTTTATTTTATAGCGGGCGTTCATCACTAAACTAACAGCGGACGGCCGACGGTGGACAGCGGACTACACTGCATACCGCCTCCTCCTCCACCCATACAACCCCACGCCGAATAAAGCAAGCACGACTAGCGGCAGTACGAGGTTGAGCAGTTGCCATTGGGTGCGAGAAGCTTCTATCTTTTGAGCATCCAGCAGGCGAAGGACGATCTCTTTGTTGCGGGTGGCCATGATGGCCGGATCGCCAACCAGTTGTTCAATGGCCATCTTCAGAAAATCGCGGTTGGCGGCGGGGATGAAATATTGTCCGCCCGGCTGCCCTTCCTGATAGGCCAAATAATTATATCGATTCCATCCCATGGGGAGTGGGCCCGTACGGGATGAAACTTCGCTTAGCACCACATCTCCATCCGACACCACGATCATCCGGTTGGGAACCGATCGGGGTTGAAAGGATTTTCCGGCCCGCTGCAGGCTGTCGCGCCAGGTTTGGCTGAGGCGATTGGCGAACAGGGAAGTGAAACTTCCCTCGAAGAGGTAGCCCACGGGCAGGTTGGACAATCGAAATTTCTCATCCTCCGGCGCATTTCGATTTTCATCGAAGCGGATCATGACCGGCGTGGAGAGAAGTCGGGAGTGATTGGAAGAAACCAGGATCGGTGTTTTGGTGATGCCGGGCACTTCGATGGTGTCGATAGAGTTGGCAAAGCGGGTGGAGACATAGCCCAAGCTTTTGGCGAAGGGACCGGCGCCGGTCAGCAGCGGAAAATAATTCCACCGCAAGTATTCCAGCTGCGGGTTTTCGGGTGAGCCGCCAACCACTAATGGAATGAACTCGGATTGAAGATCCATCACCAGATCGGAATTGATCCGACATCCGTAACGGAATAACAGGTCGGTGAGTTCGAGGTTTCGGTCATACGCAATGGTTTCACCGGTTGGCTTCATCAGCAGGCTATCCAATTCAGCGATGAGGTTATCGATGAAGAGCAGGAGTTTTCCGCCACGCATCACGAACTGATCGAGTTTGATCTTGTCGTCTTCCGAAAAGGCCTGGGTGGGTTTGACGATCATCAGCACATCGATCCCTTCGGGGATGGTCAGGGAATCGCGGATGTTCAACAAGCCAAACCGGTAATCGGCCTTGAGCGTGTTTTCGAGATCGTATCCTCGGAGATCGGTGGGCTGACCATGTCCGACCTCATACGCCAGCGTTGCCCGACCGGGGGTACTCAATTTCCGAATGGTGCTGGCAAATTGATATTCAAGCAAGGTTTCCGCTCCGTTGATCTCTTCCTGACTGATCCGTCCTTTGGAACCAGCGAACAGGGGCACCAGCTCTTGACGCGCACCGTTCCGGATCCAAGCGTAGGGATAGAGCAGGTTGGTTGATTGACCGGCTTTTTTCTGCACGGTCAGGTTGATGGGCATGGCGCCCAATTTTGTCAGCGTATCGGAAAAGGGTTGATTGTTTTCCTGCAGATCGTCTGGCGAAACAAACCGAAATTGAATGTTCGGTCCGTTCTCTTTTTTCAGCAGCTCCAGAAATTCGCGAGTGCTATTGGCCAGTTTTCGAAAACCGGCGGGGAATTCTCCCACGAGAAAAACATCGATGGTCATGGGTTCGTCCAGCGAGCGCACCAACTTTTGAGTGGCAGCACTCAACGTATACCGCTTGTCGGCCGTCAGATCGATCTGAAAAAACTGAAGCGAAGCCAATCCATTTATCAAAAGCAGCGCAGGGATCAGCATCCAACCACCCCAGCGGTGCAAGAATATATGGTGCAGGCGACGGATCATCGGCGACGCAGCAGGTTTCGATGGGTGAGCAATAAAAAAGCGGAGATGATAGAGATAAAATAGATGAGATCGCGGCTATCGAGCAGTCCGCGCCGTATACTTCGATAGTGAAATTCTATGCCGGCCATGTCGATGAAATAATCCCAGGACCCGGAAAAGACGGGCAGTTGGCTGATGGCTTGCGCGCCGTAATGAATGAGTCCGCATCCGATCGCCGCCAGCAGGAAGGCTACAACGGCGTTGGGGGTGAGGCTGCTGCAATACAGACCGATGGAGGCGAATACGCCGGCCAACAGGATCAAACCGAAATAGGCGCCGAGGGTGGCGCCGGCATCGAGTCCCTGACCGGCAGCCAGTTGATTGATGGTAAGGATGTACAGGAGGGTGGGAATCAACGCAAGCATAACTACCAGCAGGGCTGCGAGGTATTTTCCGAACAGGATACGGAAGGCAGAGATGGGCTGGGCTTGAAGGATCTCGTAGGTGCCGGTGCGAAACTCATCCGAAAAGCTTCGCATGGTGATGGCGGGGATCAGAAAAAGCAGGATCCAGGGGGCGAGGGCAAAGAAGGGATCGAGAGAGGCGTAGCCGTAATCGAAAAGGTTGTCGTTAAATACAAAGAGGGCAAGTCCATTCACCACCAAAAACACCGCGATGGCGAGGTAGCCGGTGAGACCGGAAAAAAATTGTCGGAGTTCTTTTTTACAAACCGGCCACATGCAGAAGGATAACGCCCCGGGCGGGATGAAAATTGCGACCGGGGGTTCCGGTAAAATTACACGGAAAAGCTTTCGCCACAACCACAGGTGCGGCTGGCATTGGGGTTGGCGAAATGGAAGCCTTTCCCGTTCAATCCGTCGGAGAACTCAAGGATGGTGTTCACCAAGTATAGAAAGCTCTTGAGGTCGGTAACGACTTTGATGCCGTTGTCTTCGAATGTTTGGTCGGTAGGACCAACCTCATTGTCAAAATCCATTTTGTAGCTGAGTCCGGAGCAACCCCCTCCCACCACGCCTACGCGCAGAAAATAAGAAGGATCATCGGCTACCCCCGCCTCCTGCATCAACTGACGCACTTTCTCCGCTGCCTTTTCACTGACGTAAATGGCATTCTGGGGCTTCACATCAACTGTCAACGTATCACTCATAATAAACTACTCAAACTTTTCAAACTTTTCAAACTGGCCGTAGGCCTAGTGGACGACCGACTCCTCAAACTGCAACTCCTCCAGTCCGTTCTTCTTCCGGTAGTCATTGATCGCGGCCTTGATGGCATCTTCTGCCAGTACGGAGCAGTGGATCTTGACGGGGGGAAGGTTGAGCTCCTCCACGATGGTCATGTTGTCGATCTTCACGGCTTCGTCGACTGATTTTCCTTTCAGCCACTCGGTGGCCAGGGAGGAGGAGGCGATGGCCGAGCCGCAACCGAAGGTTTTGAACTTGGCGTCTTTGATGATGCCGGTAGTTTCATCCACTTCGATCTGCAGGCGCATCACGTCGCCACACTCGGGGGCACCGACCAATCCGGTTCCTACGTTATTCTTTGACTTGTCCAGCGTACCCACGTTTTTGGGGTTCTGGTAGTGGTCAATTACTTTTTCACTGTATGCCATAATGGGGTAAAGTTACTTTATTTTAAAAAAATCAATGATGGGCCCATTGAACGGTGTTCAGGTCGATGCCCTCTTTGAACATTTCCCAAAGCGGGCTCATCTCCCGGAGTTTATTGACGGTGTTGGTCACCTGTTCGATGGTAAAATCGATCTGCTCCTCGGTGGTGTAGCGTCCCAGTCCGAAGCGGAGGGAACTGTGTGCCAGGTCGTCGCCCAGTCCCAGTGCCTTGAGCACATAGGAGGGTTCCAGGGAGGCGGAGGTACAGGCCGATCCGGAGGAGAGCGCGATGTTTTTATTGAATCCCATCATCAGTCCCTCTCCTTCCACATATTTGAAGGAGATATTGGTGACATGCGGCAGGCGCTGTTCTTTGTCGCCGTTCAGGTAGGATTCTTCCACTTTCAAGAGTGCATTTTCCAACTTGTCGCGGAGTTTGATGATACGGGCGGTATCGGATTCCATTTCCTGCATACAGATCTCGCAGGCTTTCCCGAAACCAACGATGCCGGGCACGTTGAGGGTACCGCTGCGCATGCCACGTTCGTGTCCGCCGCCGTCGATCTGAGCGGTGACTTTGACGCGTGGATTTTTTCGACGGACGTAGAGGGCTCCCACGCCTTTGGGACCATACATTTTATGGGCAGTAAAGGCCATGAGATCGATGCCATCCTTGTTGACATCTACAGGGATCTTGCCCACTGCTTGTACTCCGTCGGTGAAGAACAGCACCCCGTGTTTGCGGGCGATGGCGCTGATCTCGCGGACCGGCATAACGGTACCGATCTCGTTGTTGGCGTACATGAGTGCGATGAGAATGGTCGTGGGCTTGATGGCCGCTTCCAACTCCTGCAGGTCGATCAGGCCGTTCGGCTTCACGTTCAGGTAGGTCACTTCCCCGCCTTCGCGCTCGATGTGTTTGCAGGTGTCGAGTACGGCTTTATGCTCGATGTTGCAGGTGATGATGTGGTTGCCTTTGGAGGCGTACATATCGAAGACCCCTTTGATGCCCAGGTTGTCGCCCTCGGTGGCACCGGAGGTAAAAATGATCTCTTTGGGATCGGCCCCGATCAATTTGGCGACTTGTTCGCGGGCATAGTCAACCCCTTCCTCGGCCTGCCATCCGAAAGGATGGTTACGGCTGGCGGCATTGCCGAAGTTTTGGGTGAAATAGGGGATCATGGCCTCTACCACGCGCGGGTCGCAGGGAGTGGTGGCGTTGTGATCCAGGTAAACAGGAAGGTTCAGCATAAGATAATTTATCGTTCGATAGAAGAACGCAAAATTACCTCAAAAGGTTGTACCGGATATGGTAATTTCGAGGGGAATTGAGAAATTTCTTTACTCGTAAGCCATTCTTAATCTGCTGACTGCCATGGAAAAGGTGGAACACATCGGAATTGCGGTCCGGTCGCTCGCCGAGGCCATCCCCCGCTACGAACAACTGTTGGGGACGAACTGCTATAAAACCGAAGAAGTAGCCTCCGAAAAGGTCCGTACCGCCTTTTTTCGGCAGGGGGAAACCAAGATCGAGTTGTTGGAATCGACCACCCCCGACGGGGTCATTGCTCAATTCATCGATAAGCGGGGGGAAGGCTTGCATCACATCGCCTTTGCCGTGGCCGATATCCGGGCTGAAATGGAGAAAAAGAAGGCAGCCGGATTTCAGCTGCTGAATGAAGAGCCCAAGCCCGGGGCGGATGGGAAGTGGGTTTGTTTCATACACCCGAAGTCGGCCGGGGGGGTGTTGGTTGAATTGTGTGCCGACCGTTCGGCCGACTAGTTTGAGCCCGCCTTCGGCGGGCAGTTTGGGAGTTTGGGAGTTTGGGAGTTTGGGCAACCGCCGATTTGTGGTAGAGTTTAAACGTTCACCCACGTCACCTTTGAGAAAAGAGAGTCCCCGGTAAATATGAAAATCGACCTGATCGTAGAAAAGACCCGAACGGGATACTCAGCCTTTGCCAAGGATTACCCCGTATATACCACTGGCCACGGTTTTGAGGAGTTAAAGCACCAGACGATAGAGGCATTGAATTTATTTTTCGAGGAAAAAAAGAAACTTGTAACGGAAAAAGATCTTAGGATTCAACCCGATCTTCCTCAGTTTTTTGAATTTTACAGGGTGATCCATGGTCATAAAAAACCATCTCAACTCCAAACCCAAAGGATCTTGAAAGGCATGCAGCAAGTAGGCCAAGCACTAGCCAGCATACAAGTCCTTCGCTAACCCCCAAACTGACCAAACTTTTCAAACTTCATTCCGTGCCGAATCATCAATTATTTCAGTTCACCCTGGTGGTACGCGATTACGACGAAGCCATCGACTTCTATGTTCGGAAGTTGGGTTTTACCTTGATCGAGGACACAGTGATGAGTGAAACC
>CAXRAX010000030.1:0-16761 GCA_964229195.1 Chitinophagaceae bacterium
CAAAAGCGATCAACCCGGCTGTGAGCCAGGAAAGAAACCGAACCCCGTGCATGCCGTAATATTCATTGATGATGTCGGTCATGATGAAAACCACCGGCCAAAGCAGCACCCCGGCCGTCAGATTTACATCCAGCGTCTCCCCAAAAAGCCGGATGCCCAGGGGGGCAAATCCCAACGTTTTCTCCAATGAAAATATTTTTACTCCAATGATCTCAGCAATGAGGGCATTGGCCACGAAGAATCCCGACAGGATCAGAAATAGTCTGGTGGATTTATGGCTGATGATAGTACGGACCATTGAGGAAAAGTATAAAAGTGATGAATAGGGCAAGCCAAATTAGGTTTCCGATTATCAACCAGCGGGATACCGGATGGGATCTGAGTTTGCCGCGCCAGGCATACCAACCACAGATCAGGGCAAAGGCCGGAAACAACACCGCGCCCATCCCAAATCCGATCGTCAGCAGGGTCGAAACCAGATCCGACGGAAGGTTATGATCGATGAAAAGCAATCCCCACGACACCCCAAAAAAAAGGCCGGTGAGAAAGGTCAATCGGGCAAAAAAGAAAAGCGAAAACATGGTAAGGAGATGGCTAAAATAAGCATTAATTTGTCGGCTAAATTCACCCGCATGCCCAGCCTTCCCCTTAAGAAACTCATTCCCCATGGGATCATCCTGCTCAGCTTCCTGCTGGTGGCTGTTTTATTTTGTAAGCCGGTGCTGGACGGACAAGTCCTGAACCAAGGCGATATCGTGGGTTGGAAAGGCATGGCCCAGAATGCTTTCGAGTACAAAGACAAAAACGGACATTTCCCCCTCTGGAACCCCAACCTGTTCAGCGGCATGCCGAATTACCAGGTAGCGATGGAAGGCGACAGCCTACTGCCCAACTTTGTCCAGATCCTTTCCCTCGGCATGCCCAAGCCGATCAATTTTCTGTTTCTGGCAGCCTTATGCTTCTATATAATGAGTTTGGTGATGGGATTATCCACCTGGATAGGGCTACTCGGGGGACTCACCTACATGCTCTCTACCTATCATCCCATCATCATTGGGGCCGGACACGAATCCAAAATGCTCGCCCTTGCTTTTCTGCCCCTGATGTTCGCCGGCATCCTGGCCCTGTTTGAAAAACGCTATTGGCTGGGAACTGCCCTCACCACTTACGGAATCTTTCAGCAGATCGCCGTCAACCACTTTCAGATCACCTACTACGCCGTACTGATCGGAACAGCCATCTTTTTTGCCTACCTGGTGGCATGGGTCAAGCAAAAAGACTGGAAACATGTTGGAAAAGTTTTGACCATTGGCGTCGTTGCCGGTCTGCTGGGTCTAACCGGCAATGCCCTCATCCTGCTCACCACCTCCGAATACAGTAAATACACCATGCGCGGTGGCAAGAACATTGAGATCAAAGGCGATACTGTCACGCAAACCAAAACCAGCGGACTGGACTATGACTACGCCTTTCGATATAGCCTGGGTAAAGCCGAAACAGTAGTGCTGGCCATGCCTGATGCATTTGGGAGCAGCAGTGCTGAACCCCTGAGCGAAACATCCAATGTCATCACCAAACTCACCGAAAGAGGCGTCCCGGAAAGCAATGCGATGCAGATCGCTGGGCAAATGCCTCGGTACTGGGGCGGCATCGTAGAAGGAACATCTGGTCCGCCCTATGTGGGTGCCATCACCTGCCTGCTGGCCCTGATCGGTTTTGCCCTGATTAAATCACCGATTCGTTGGGGACTGCTGGCCATCTCCGTCTTAAGCATCCTGCTTTCTTGGGGGAAATATCTACCTGCACTGAATGAATTATTGTTCGAATACTTGCCTCTCTACAACAAATTCCGCGCCCCTTCCATGGCCCTGACCATGGTAGAATTTGTTTTCCCATTAGCTGCCGTACTCGGCCTGCAGCAGGTCTTATTCAAAAGCAGCCCCGAGGAGATCAAAAAACAATTTCGAACCATCCTCCTGATCACGGGCGGATCGTTCATTGTGCTACTGGGTGTGGGTTTGTTCATGGACTATGGTGCCGACTTTGACGAACAAGTGATGGCATTTGCCTTCGATCCGTCGGGTTCAAAAGAGATCAACCAATTGATCGTTTCCGGCCTCCGAGCAGATCGGGAAGAAATGTATATGGGACAGGCATGGAGATATGCAGGATTTTTGTTGCTGGTAGTAGGAGCCCTGTTTCTATATGCTCAAAAATGGCTGAAACCGGTTTGGGTGATTGGCATCTTGGTCGTTGCCTCCACCGCCGATCTATTTATCGTTGGTAAAAAATACCTGAACGAAGAGGCCTATGTCGACAGCAGCACCTACGAATCCGAAAATTTCAATGCGTCGCCCATCGATCAACAGTTAAAGGCCGATGCCGACCCGCATTTTCGGGTTTTCAACCTGCTGGGTAATCCATACAACGAATCGCGTACCTCCTATTTCCACCGCTCGATCGGAGGATATCACCCCGCCAAGCTGCGGATATACCAAGACCTGATCGATCGTTACCTATCGGACAGCATCAACAACCAGGTGCTGGACATGCTCGACACGAAATACATTTTGCAACAAAACATCGATTCGGCCATACTTCGTCCTACCGCATTTGGTCCGGCCTGGCTGGTGAAGAGTATTCAAATCACAGGTGACCCGGTACAGGCGCTACAATCTATCGGCAAGATGAACCTGCGTGAATCGGCCATTGTGGAAACATCAGATCCCAAGAAACTCACCCCTTCCGTAACCACAGCCGACTCTACCGCCCGGATCGGACTGATCCGCTTCGACAACGATACCCTTACCTACGCCTTCGAATCGACGCAGCCACAATTCGCCGTATTCAGCGAGATCTATTACCCTAAGGGATGGAACGCCTATATCGATGGAAAACCCGCCGAACATTATAAGACCAATTATGTGCTGCGCGGGCTGTCCGTCCCGGCCGGAAAACACGAGATCCAATTCATTTTTGAGCCCGATTCCTTCAAGAATGGAAATCGAATCTCGTTTGCCGGATCTACCCTCGTGCTGTTGATCCTCCTGGGCAGCTTGTTCATGGCTTGGAAAACATCGCAAGAAAAAATTGCGGCATGAAACGCCTGTTGGTGATGGCTCCCTACTCCTATCTGCCGGCGTATTCCGGGGGACAAAAAACCATTGCACAATTCCTACAGCACCTATCCAAAGAAATATCGGTTACCGTTGTCAGCACCCAAAAAAATGAGACGGGCCTGGCCCAAGGCTATACCCTGCACCGCTGGCTGCCCGATCCATTTTGGCGATACCTCGATTTTCGTCTCTATTTCAAGCTGAGCCAACTGATCACCACCGAACGATTCGATGCCATCCTTTGGATCCATCCCTACTACTATTGGCTGAGCCGATTGATCCAAAAGAAATTCAAGCTTTTTACCATCGTCCACAGCCATAACATCGAGTTTCAGCGCTTTCGCTCGATGGGAAAATGGTGGTGGCCGATCCTGCGTCTTTACGAAGGGGCTTGCCTGAAAAAAGCGGATCTCAATTTTTTCATATCAAACGAAGACCGGACAGAGGGGATCAAGGAATGGAAGTTGAATCCACTACAATGCGACCTGCTTCCCATCGGCATCGCACAGCATCAACCACCCGCCGATCGTAGCATCTGCCGCCAAATCGTTCAGGAAAGACACCAAATTGCAGCTGATACGCATATCCTGCTTTTCAACGGACTGCTGAACTACGGTCCCAATCAACAGGCCTTGGAGGATATCCTGCATCAGATCAATCCGCTACTGCTTCAAAACACATCCCTGCATTACCGCCTGATCGTTTGCGGAAAGAATTTACCGGCCTCCTACAATAACCTCGACGCTTACCGATCGAAAAATATTCTCTATGCCGGGTTTGTGGAAGACATCGAGACCTATATCAAAGCCGCCGATGTATTACTGAATCCCGTACGAAGTGGCGGCGGCGTCAAATCAAAAATGGTGGAAGCGATCGGACTGGGTACCACAGTAGTCTCCACGCAAACAGGTGCCATTGGCATAGAGATCGATGTATGTGGTGATAAACTTAGAATAGCAGCCGATCAGGACTGGAAACAATTTTCCAAACGGATCGAGGAGGAAGCTGGCAAGGAAACCCCCACACCGGAGGCATATTACCAAACTTATTTCTGGGGAAATATCATACAAAAGATCACTAAGAAATTAGCGGATCAAACGGCCCGTTAACTGAAAATACAACCACTTGACGCCGTTACGGGTGTATTCTTTCATGCCGAACACTGCTGCAAACAGCAGGTAGTATACCCCAAACCCCTTCCGACGTTTCATGATAGCCAGCTCGTGACAAAACATGGTCTGCCGGTTCGACAATTGCTTTTGGATCGAACTGCTGCCGCTGTTGACATGAACGATCGTCGTATCAGCCGTAAAATAATTATGAAGGCCTTGCTCCGTTGCCTGCTCACACCAAAGCTGATCCTCCGCGTACATAAAAAACCGATCATCCAATTTTTTGTCAGGAAAGTGATCCAGTAGGGCACGCTCGAACAAGAGAAACGCGCCATTCAGCCAGTCACACTCCACGGAACGATCATGTCGGAAATATTTCCCCAACATCCGTGTTGCCCGCTGCTCAGCTGGCATCAATGCCGGAATGAATCGAAACAGATCCATCAGCTCCCAGGAAATCGACCGAAACCGACGAGCTGTAAACTGTACGCGCCCGTTGGGATATTCCATCCGACAGCCCACAAATCCGACCGCTTTTTTCGATTTGAGTGTCTTCAGCGCGATGGAAATACTATCCTCGCGCAATTCGGTATCACTGTTTAACAACAAAAGATGATCTCCCATCGCTTGCCGAATACCCAGGTTGTTGCCACCGGCAAAACCCAGATTCTTATCACTACGAACAAGCTTAAGCAAGGGAAACTCCGCAAGAAAATCGCCCGGATCACACTCGGCAGACGCATTATCGACCAGGATCACCTCGAATGGTACTTCCCGCGTGTGAGCATAGATGCTGCGCAGACACGATGAAGTCAGGCTAAACGTATTGTAGTTTATGACGATGACCGATACCATCAGCGGTTCAAGATAAAGGAAAGGAGCATGCCAACCTTGGAGATCGGGCCCCATTTCAAGAGTCGAAGCGGCAACCAACGTTGATGCCGAATCAAACGATAAAGAAAAGGCGGAACGGCGGCTCCCCCGGCGTATCGATCCAAATCAGCCGCCGAACGAATGGAGAGATTCCGGATCATTCGCCACCAGGCATCATAAGTGATCCAAGTAGAACGGGTTCGATCGCCCTGCTTTTGATAATAAGCCAGGACTTCAGGTATCTCAATTTCCGGGTTACCAAAACAGATACGGGTCACTTGTGTGGGATTATAGCTCATGCAGACCAACACGCGATCGACATAGACGGCCCGATGGGTTTGCAGCATGCGGATGTATCCTTCCCAGTCCACGATCCATTTCAGGTTTGGGTCAAAGGACTCTTTCAAGGTGCGTCGATACATCAACACACTGGGCGGACCCAACAAATTACCGGCAAACAACCGGTTCGGAGATCTGACCAACCGATTGAATTGACTTAGTGAGATCGTACGATTCTCTGTTTTGCCGGTCTCCTCATAAACCGCCTCATACCCGCCAAAGATCAGATCGATATCGGGACGAATGGCTTGAGCGTAATGCAACAAAGAATCGGGACCGGCCAGCCAATCATCGTCGTGCAAGATCTTGATCCACTCTCCGGAAGCCAGATCCAGCCCGGCCGTCCAGTTACGGGGCGTTCCCAAGGCAGGCCGGTTGCGTCGATATTGAAAAGGATACGAGAAGGATTGTGTGCGTATAAAATTTTCAACGGCATCCGTAGTAGAGTCATCGGTTACGATCACCTCAAATCGTTCAAAGCGTTGCCGGGCGATCTGCTCGAGTGAACGCCGTACGTAATCCGGACGCTCGAAAGTGGGGATCAATATGGAGATCAGAGGGGTCACTGGCCAGTCTTTCCAAAGCGAAGATACCGATGCAGGTAGCGAAGCCGTAGGGGACGATAAAGAAAAAACTTGAGAAGCGAATAATACAGCACAGGACGGCTCAGCTGATGTTGAGATCGTATCCAGTTCCATCGATCCGCAATAGAGATCGACTGATCTTTGAGACGATCCAACCAGGTCTTCTGTATCGAAAGCTCATCGACCTCTTCAGATAATAAGGCCCTGGGCAACTCCCGCTGCCAACGCCGGTGAAAGCCGATGGCTTCCCGTACCCAACGCGATCCATAATCGCCCCCGCCTGCCGTGTGGTGGGTGAGTCCTACGGAGGAAAGAACACCCACACCGAATTTCTCCGCTACGCGCAAGGAAAAATCCAGGTCATAAAAATGAAATCCACGTACATGTGTCTGCTCAAAACGAATGGACGCCCAAACACTCCGCCGACAAAATAAAAACACCCCATCCAAACAGACTACCTTAAATGGCTCCGGTTCGTTGGCCGGTAACTGATCCAGCGTCTCCTGGTGATCGGGCAGGGCATGGATCAACCGATAGCGATCGTATCGCGGGTTGCCGGTGTACCAACCGGACAACGAGCGGGATTTAATCGTAGCCCCGGCTACACCGACCAAACCCAACCGATCGTCCCGCTCAAAAAAAGAAAGTACCCGTGAACCCCAACCGGCATCGGAGAAACTTACATCCTCATGTACGAAAAGTAGAAAAGGAAATTGTGCAGCCGCTGCCAGTTCATTGTAGACCTGACAGATTCCCTTGCCGGTATCCCGATTGTCTGCCACCAACCACTCGTGCGGTACGCCGATGGTCGATTCAACTGACTTTTTCAGTCGGGCCAATTGGTTGGCGTGAATGGAACAAACAACCAGCGAAATCATAAAAGCAAGGTAGCCCAATTCACCCAATTTCGTACTTTCATGCCCATCGAATGCATCGCCCAAGCCTACTGAACAATTTGTTTTTGGGAGCCCGCTCGGTTGTTAACCGCTGGTTCGGAAATCCCTATGCGGCTATTGGACTTTCTGTCTGGCAGATCAAACTGCTCAAGCATCTGCCCGATGGAAAATTGAGGAATTGGCGTATGGCCGGACATCCGCTCTGGTTTCGCTCGCCAAGTGAGTTGATGCATGGACTGAGAGAAATCTTCGCCGAGAAGATCTACGAACAGATCCTTCCTCCGAATGCCTATATTTTGGATTGCGGTGCCAACATCGGGTTGAGCGTTATATACCTGAAGCGGCTCTGTCCCACCGCACAAGTCGTCGCCTTTGAGCCCGATCCGGCTAACATGGAGCTCCTGAATCGCAATATTCAGTCTTTTCGTTTGCAACAAGTAGAGACCCGGCAGGCTGCGATCTGGAAAGAGAATACGCGCTTGACCTTTCAATCCTCGGGCAGCATGGGCAGTAGTCTGAATCCCACTGCCACTTCCGGCCTGGAGGTCGAGGCGCTTCGCTTGCGAGACCTATTGGATCGTCCCGTTGATTTTTTGAAGATCGATATCGAAGGGGCCGAATACGAAGTGATCCGAGACGCTGCCGACAGACTCGCGTGCGTGAAGACCCTGTTTCTTGAATACCACGGACGCTTCGATCAAAACCATGAACTGCTGGAAATGTTGGAGATCGTACGAGCGGCGGGATTTCATTTCTACATACGAGAAGCTGCTACGGTACACCCCATCCCCTTTCGGCCGCAACGAAGTGGCGAGTTGCCCTATGATGTGCAGCTGAATATATTTTGTATGAGAAGCTAAGTCGCGGCCAAAAACGATAAGAATTTTTCCATCCCCTCTTTTTTGGATGGATCGATTCGGTAATGGATCCGATCTCGGTAATACGTGAGCATATCCACCCCCGGCAACGCCCACTGATCAGCCAGCAATGCCAATTGATCCAACCCCCGTTCATTGGCTTGCTCGAAACGAGCGATGAGATCGGGCGACAGCGCACGGGTAGCCACCCATGCAGCAAATACAAAGGGAAGTCCGGTATACGCCTTCCAGTTTTCTGCCAGGTCGTAGACGAAAGGAAAACGATCCGCTTGCTGCAGTGCTCGGTCACCGATGATCAGCCCGGCCCTTCGACCCTGAATCTGCTGAATGTATTCATCGCCCTCTGAAGCCACAAACTGAACCGGTCGTTGCCAATGATCCCGAAACAAGATCCGGGTCAGGGCCACCGAAGTGCGACTTTGATAATCCAGTATCACCTCCTCCACTTCTTCGATCGGGGATTGACTAAAAAGAGCCACAGACCCAACTTTCCCATCCGCCGCAATTCCATGTGCGCCAACGATTCGGGCACCGGGTAGACTCGGAATAGCCGCCACCGGAATGAGTCCGATATCGATCGCTCCCTCCCGGAGCCTGTCCACCAACCGGGCCGGATAGTCGTAAGAGAGCTCCATGATATCCATCATATCCGATGCTCCGATCCCATACACCAAGGGCTTGGCATTACGATAACTGACCGCTCCCACCCGTATCTTCTCCAATTGAACTAATTTTGGAACGCAAAGGTACGAATCAACTCCCCGACTATGGACCTATCCACGCTCAGTGCCCTATCACCCATCGACGGCCGGTATCGTAAACAAACCGCCCCCCTGGCCGAATATTTCTCCGAATACGGATTGATCCGCTACCGGGTGCTGGTGGAGATCGAGTACCTGTTGTTCCTGCACAAGAAAAAATTCATTCAGCTTTCTCCCCAAACCCAAAAGGCCCTGCGAAAATGCGCCGAGACGTTTTCATCGGAGGATGCAGCCGCCATCAAGGCCATCGAAAAAACTACCAACCACGATGTCAAAGCGGTAGAATATTTCCTGAAAGAAATACTGGAGCAGCACGGTGGGTCGAAATGGGTAGAATGGGTGCATTTTGGATTGACCTCGCAAGACATCAATAACACCGCCGTTCCCCTTTCTTGGAAAAATGCGATCGAGTTTGAATATCTACCCGGACTGCTAAACCTGAAAACAGAATTAGGTATACTGGCCGACGATTGGAGGGAGATCCCCCTTCTGGCCAGAACACACGGACAACCGGCCAGTCCCACTCGCTTGGGAAAAGAAATCCATGTATTCATCGAGCGACTGCAAAACCAGATCGAACTGTTCCTGACCATCCCCTTCTCGGGAAAATTCGGCGGGGCCACCGGCAATTTCAACGCCCATCACGCCTCATTCCCTAAATACGATTGGATAAAATTTGGGAATGAATTCCTGGAATCCCTGGGCTTGATCCGGCAGCAATACACCACGCAAATTGAACATTACGACGGACTCGCCGCGCAATTCGACAACATGCGGCGCATCAATAACATCCTGATCGATCTCTGCCGCGATATCTGGACCTACATCTCCCTGGATTACTTCAAACAACAAACCAAGGCCGGCGAGGTGGGGTCTTCCGCCATGCCACACAAAGTGAACCCCATCGACTTTGAAAATGCCGAAGGCAACCTGGGCATGGCCAATGCCTTGTTCGATCACCTGTCCAATAAATTACCCATTTCCCGTTTGCAGCGAGACCTGACCGACTCTACCGTACTGCGCAACATCGGTGTGCCCATGGCACATACCCTCATCGCCTTCCGCTCGATCGAAAAAGGACTTGCCAAATTGGTACTGAATGATGAGAAAATCTATTCCGACCTGGACAATAACTGGGCCGTGGTATCCGAGGCGATCCAGACCATTTTACGCCGCGAGAATTATCCCAAACCCTACGAGGCACTCAAGGAATTGACTCGCGGAAAAGGCCCGATCGACCAAAAAACGCTACACAAATTCATTGATAAGCTGAACGTATCGACGAAAGTGAAAAAGGAACTTCGATCGATTACGCCGCACAACTACACGGGGCTATTGCCCAAACGCTGATCATTGCTGGATCTCCGACGTGAAATGAAAACGCACGTCGGGATGATTGGTGATCTCGGTATTCAAAAACCACTCGCTCTGGGCCAGATACACCGGCTGTCCGTCTTTATCCGCCGCAATATTCGCCTGTCGAAAACGCATGAATTCCTCTAGTTTGATCGGCTGCTCGGAAGTTAGCCAACAGGCTTTGTAGAATGGCATGCTGTTGAAGGTTACAGAAGCGCCGTACTCATGCAACAGTCGATACTGGATCACTTCAAATTGAAGTTCCCCCACACAACCAATGATCTTTTTGGTGCCTCCGAATTGTGTGAATAGCTGGGCAACGCCCTCATCGGTGAGCTGCAACAACCCTTTCTCCAATTGCTTGGTCTTCATTGGGTCTTTGTTTACGACCTCCTTGAAGATCTCGGGCGAAAAGGATGGAATACCGGTGTAGTAAAAATCCTCCCCCTCCGTGAGTGTATCGCCGATCTTGAAATTGCCGGTATCGAAGAGTCCCACCACATCGCCGGAATAAGCATCCTCGATCACACTTTTTTCGCGGGCCAGAAACGAATACGGATTGCTGAAACGCACGTCCTTATCCAGCCGCACGTGGTGATAGTATTTATTTCTTTCGAATTTCCCGGAGCAGACGCGCAAAAAGGCGATCCGGTCGCGGTGTTTGGGATCGAGGTTGGCATGGATCTTGAAAACAAAACCGCTGAATTTGTCCTCTTGGGCGTCGACGCGCCGGGTCGTGGTGACGCGGGCCTGCGGGGAAGGTGCAATGTGAATGAATGTATCGAGCATTTCCTTCACCCCAAAGTTGTTGATGGCCGATCCAAAAAAGACAGGAGCCACTTTTCCGTCCAGGTAGGCAGAAACGTTGAGTTTTCCGTGAACACCTTCTACCAATTCGACATCCTCGCGCAATTGGGCAGCATCGCGGTCGCCTAGTTTTTCATCCAACAAAAAATCGGCCAAGTTTGTGATGGTGATCCCGTCGGCATCGGCCTTGGTATTGGGACTGAACAGCAGCAGGCTTTGGGCATCTATGTTGTAAACCCCCTTGAAATCTTTTCCGCTGTTGATGGGCCAGGTCATCGGATGCAGCTGGATCTTGAGTTCTTTTTCGATCTCTTCGAGCAGGTCGAACCGATTCTTTCCATCGCGGTCCATTTTATTGACGAATACGATCACCGGGGTGTCGCGCATCCGGCAGACCTCCATCAGGCGGCGGGTCTGCTCCTCTACCCCATTTACGCTGTCAACCACCAGAATAACACTGTCCACCGCCGTAAGGGTCCGGTAGGTATCCTCGGCAAAGTCCTTGTGACCGGGTGTATCGAGCAGGTTGATCAGGGTGTTTTGGTATTCGAAGCTCATGACCGAGGTCGCCACCGAGATTCCCCGCTGTCGTTCGATCTCCATGAAGTCGCTGGTGGCATGCTTTTTGATCTTGTTGCTTTTGACCGCCCCGGCCACCTGGATGGCACCACCGAACAGGAGGAATTTTTCGGTCAGGGTTGTCTTACCGGCATCCGGGTGCGAAATGATCGCAAAACTGCGGCGGCGTTCGATTTCAGCGCTGTATTTCATGATCGGCCGCAAAGGTAACAGAATCCTTCCCGAAAGCCAGTTTCATTCGGTAATTTTGCCCCTATGGTCCGTCGAACACTGGAGATCGTTGGAAGCAGCTTCCTGATGGCCGTTCAAGAGCTATGGAAAAATAAGCTGCGGACATTTCTTTCCCTGCTGGGCGTAACCTTCGGGATTTTTTGCATCATCAGCGTATTGGCCACGGTGAACAGCCTGGAGCAGAACATTCAAAATGAGGTAAAGTCGCTTGGCACCAATACGATCTACGTCGACAAATGGGACTACAGCGGCGGACCCAATTACCCTTGGTGGAAATTCGTCAAACGTCCCTCTCCCCGATATGAAGAGGCGCAAGACATCAAGCCCCGAACCCCATCTGCCAAATTCGTCGCCTTCAAGATCAGTGCGCAGGACAAGGTTGACTACCAGGGAAACCAGCTATCCAACATCCAGCTTTATGGCGTATCGGAAGAGTTCAGCGAGATCCAGCCGGTAGAGATCGCCTACGGACGTTACCTCTCTGAGTCTGAATTTCAAACCGGCAGCCCGGTAGCGGTCGTCGGAAACAAAGTGGCCGAGGACTTATACGGCGGGCCGGAAGGAGCCATTGGTAAACTCATCCAAACCCGGGGGAAAAAATTCACCATCGTAGGTGTCATCAAAAAACAAGGTAGCACTTTCATCGGCGGCTGGCAATTTGATCAGAGTTTGGTGACCTCTTACCGGATGGGAAGGAATATCATGGACGGACGACGGGCCGATCCGTTGATTTTGGTTCAGGGGCAGGATTATGTTTCCAGCAAACAATTGAAAGACGACTTGATGAGTACTATGCGGGCCTTACATAAATTAAGTCCTACGCAAGAAGATGATTTCTCCCTCAACGACATCAACGATTTCAGCAGTGCCATCAGCGACATCTTCGTCAACCTGAACCTGGGTGGATGGGCCATTGCCATACTCTCGCTGATCGTGGGGATGTTCGGCGTAGCCAACATCATGTTCGTTTCCGTCCGGGAACGTACCAGCCAGATCGGACTGAAAAAAGCCATCGGTGCCAAGGGCGGTGTGATCCTGACCGAGTTTCTGCTCGAAGCGGCTTTTCTGTGTGTGATCGGCGGACTGATCGGTCTGACCCTGGTGTTCGCGCTGACGCAGGTACTCACGCAGGTATTGAATTTTCCGGTGTTCATCTCCCTATCCAACATGCTGCTGGCCATCTTGCTCTGCATCGTAGTAGGAATACTGGCTGGATATATTCCGGCGCGGCAGGCGGCCCGGTTGGATCCGGTAGTGGCGATCCGAAGCAAATAATATGCCCACCCTTCTGGCGATAGAATCCTCTTGCGATGAAACTTCGGCTGCGGTATGCCGGGACGGAAAGATCCTGTCCAATTTCATCGCCAATCAAAAAGTACACGAAAAATTTGGAGGGGTGGTACCGGAACTCGCCTCGCGGGCACACCTGCAAAACATCGTTCCGGTCGTAGATACCGCACTGAAAGAGGCAGGTGTAACATTGACCGAATTGGATGCGATCGCCTTTACGCAATCTCCCGGACTCATCGGTTCCTTGTTGGTCGGCGGACAATTTGCCAAATCACTCGCCCTAAGCCTGAACATCCCCCTGATCGCCGTCCATCACATGCAAGCCCACGTACTGGCCAACCTGATCGATGAACCCCGGCCAGCCTTCCCCTTTCTTTGTTTGACGGTCAGCGGTGGACATACCCAGATCGTAGTCTGTGAATCGCCAACCCAACTACGTGTCATCGGTGAAACGATCGATGATGCTGCCGGCGAAGCCTTCGATAAAACGGCGAAGCTATTGGGTATACCCTATCCGGGCGGACCATTGATCGATCAATACGCCCAAACAGGCAATCCATCCCGATTCCATTTTCCCGAGCCAAAGATCGAGGGACTGAATTTCAGTTTCAGCGGATTGAAAACCTCGATTCTGTATTTCCTGCAAAATGCCGGGAAAAGTCTTAAATACAAACCCGAGTCGATCGCTACGCCGGAAGAGCAGGAATCATTCATTCGGGAAAACCGAAGTGATATCTGCGCCTCCGTACAGCAACGGATCGTGGAGATCCTTTTAAATAAATTAAAAATAGCCAGCCTGGAGACCGGCATTCGGGAAGTGTGCATTGCTGGCGGGGTATCGGCCAACAGCGGTCTGCGCCAGGCACTCAAAGAATACGGAGAAAAGTATCATTGGAATACCTACATACCCGCTTTTCAATACTGTACCGACAATGCCGGCATGATCGCCATCACGGGCTATTATAAATTTTTGGCCGGTGAGTTTGCCGACCTGTCGGTTCGGTCCGAGGCACGGGCCCAGTGGTGATATGTCAAACACCTATTTTCAATTCAAACAGTTTCGGATCGAACAAGACCGGTGTGCCATGAAGGTATCGACCGACGCCTGTCTGTTCGGTGCCTGGATCGCCGAACAGATCCGACCAGACTTAGATGCGCAAATAAGAGCACTGGACATAGGCGGCGGAACCGGTTTATTGTCGCTGATGCTGGCACAAGTTCTTCCGAACATCCAAATCACTTGCCTGGAAATTAACGAGGAGGCCGCCAAGCAGGCAGCCGAAAATATTTCTCATTCGCCTTGGTCGGAAAGAATACAAGTGGTGAATGGAGACATCAGACAGACCACCGATCGCCACCGGTACGATCTGATCGTATCCAATCCGCCTTTTTACGAGCGTGACCTGAATAGTCCCGATAGCAATAAGAATCAGGCTCATCACGATGCCACCTTGAACCTGGAGGACTTATTGGAGAGCATCGACCGCTTGCTTACAAATGAAGGCCGGTTCTTTCTCTTGCTGCCGGCTCGGAAGATCGAGAACCGGATCGAAGCGATTCACCAAAAAGGATTTACCCTCTACCGGCAAGTGGGCATTCGGCACGCAGCAGACCACCCGGTAAAAAGATATTTTCTTGCCGGCGGCAGAGTTTCGCAACCAGAAGAGTTGACCACGCAGATGATGCTGATGGACGAAAAGGATCAATACAGCGAAGCCGTGCGGGCGTTATTAGCCGACTATTACCTGATGTTTTGATCAGCCTAGTCCCGCATACCCGCTCAGGTATGCATATGCAGGCGTAAGCGTTCCTTTCTTGAGCATGGTGGCCCGTTCGATCATGGGGGATCCGTTTCCAACAAGGTCTTCAAGCAGGTATTTGATGAGCTGCTCACCGAAATAACGGCTGGCATCACGAGCCAGTTCATTGGGCAGGTTGCCCACCGCCATCACATCGATGGAATTGGGCAAATAAGGAGCTGTTTTTTGAAGCGTGGTGCGATCGACGCCATACACGGGATCCCCGATGCTTTGATCACCGAGGTTGATGGGAACGGATCCGTCGGCGTCATCAGTGATGTCGGCGATGGTTTGGGTAATGAATCGGTCAGATTGTACATCGGAACTTTCAAATAGACGGGGCATTTGTCGGTCCCAGTAGATCCCGTTCATCAAAATATCGGTTTGCTCACTGTAGGGTTTGTACAGGCATTCATATTCAGCGGGGTGTTCATGAAAATGCAGGCGCTGGTAATTTTTGTGGACCTTATGGCGATAGAGGTCGGCCCCTTTGAGTTGGGTGTAGACCGGGTAGGAGAAACGGCGCGAGAGATACTCATCCGGTTCTACTTCGTGGATACCCATCAGGTTCATGATCTCCAGGATGCCGTGGGCCACGCGTCCGCTGCCGGTTACGGCAATCTTGAGATTGGGCAGCTTGAGTCCGAAGTAGGTATGGATCAGATCGCGAAAGCTACGCTGCTTATAGACGCGTTCGAGCGAAAAAAGACCCGTTCGGTTGCCATAGGCCATCATGCCGTTATGTGCGCCAACGACGCCGGCAAAAAAACCAAAGCCGAGAAGCCGTTGTCCGTCCTCATGCTCCAAGCATTCATAATCGATCAAAGTGATTTCTTTTTCGATCAGGGATCGGAACATGCGTTGATTGTATGACTGCTCCTTCTTGGTGTGGGAGAAAAACAGGTAGGTCTTTTGGGGGATGAGCTGTTCGATGGGCACTTCTTTTATGCCGAGCAGCAGATCCGCTTTCGAAAGGTCGTCCGTGAGGACGGCACCGGCAGACTCATACTCCCGGTCCGAAAAACATCGGCTGGAAGAGGGCTCGACCAGTATTTCCAGGTCGTTTTGCTGGCGGCGGAGCCACTTGCATTGGGCGGGAGTGAGTGCTACGCGATTATCGGCTGGCACTTTTCCCTCCCGAATCAGTCCGATTCGGATCATTTGGGTAGTTTTGCAATCGTTCAGCAAAAATAACCCGAACCGGAGGCCGTATGGAAAACTATTTCGAACTTTTTGGCATTCCTGTTCAATTACAGGTAGATACAAATGCCTTGCGCCCCACTTTTTTTGCCTTAAGTCGGAAATTCCATCCTGATTTTTTTGTCGGCCGCTCGTCCGGGGAGCACCAGGACGCATTGGAAAAAACGGCCCTGCTGAACAAGGCCTGGAAAACCTTCCAGCAACCGGATGAACTCATTCGCTATGTGTTGGAAATACATGGTTACTGGCAGGCGGGAGAGAAGTATGAATTGAGTCCCGATTTTCTGATGGAGGTAATGGAGATCAATGAGGCGATGATGGAGTCGTTCACTACTGAGAAAAAAAGTTTACCTAACAGAAGAAATGCACTCTTGCAGGAAATGAGTGTGCTGGTATCCAGTTTTTTTCAAGAAAACCCCTTTTACCCTACTCCCGAGAAGTTGGCGGCGTTGAAAGAGTACTATTACCGAAAAAAGTACTTCGATCGGATGGGGCAGAGTTTGTCCTGATATCGGTTTCCTCGTACATTTGCATCCCCCGCCCGGGTGGCGAAATTGGTAGACGCAGCAGACTCAAAATCTGCCGCCAGCAATGGTGTATCGGTTCGACTCCGATCCCGGGCACTAAAAAACCCCGAATAGATCCGCCTCGCTGATCTGATTCGGGGTTTTTAGTTTGAGAAGTTTGAAGTTTAGCGTTGGGGGATATTATGGTATGCGAAAAAAAGTGCAGATTTTTGTAAAGACTCATACTCAACTTTTATAATCTACGCTCCATGATGGATATTCTTATCCCCCTCCTCTCCCTGATCGCCCTCGAAGTGATTCTGGGAATAGACAATATCATATTCATTTCCATTTTGGCCGATAAGCTGGAGGGGCCGCAACGAAACAAACTTCGGATCTGGGGCATCGGCCTGGCCATGGTGTTGAGGCTATGC
>CAXRAX010000031.1:0-3494 GCA_964229195.1 Chitinophagaceae bacterium
CATTGAAACACACTCGATAAATATCCTCGCGAACTCGACATATTATTTGTATAATTT
This sequence comes from Chitinophagaceae bacterium, assembly GCA_964229195.1. Taxonomy (GTDB): domain Bacteria; phylum Bacteroidota; class Bacteroidia; order Chitinophagales; family Chitinophagaceae; genus JJ008. The sequence continues at coordinate 58 of CAXRAX010000031.1, forward strand.
GACCATCACTCCAGTAAACTCCAAACTCCAAACTAACTCTGAACGCTGAACTCCGAACTCTCCCCTAATGGGGCAATCGCTCCCTAAAAAGCCCATACGCCCAAGTCCCCGCGATCGCACTCAACAAGGTCACCACTACCGTCCAGGCACCGGCACCGATCTGAGCAAAGAGCGGACCCGGACAAGCCCCCGTCAACGCCCAGCCAAATCCGAATAACAATCCCCCATAGATCTGCCCCTGATTGAATTTTTTATCCTCCAGCCGAATGGGCTCGCCATCAATGGTCTTCACCTGGTACTTTTTGATCAGAAATACGCTTAGCATTCCCACCGCAACCGCCGATCCGATCACCCCGAACATGTGAAAGCTTTGCAAGCGAAACATCTCCTGAATCCGATACCAAGAGATCACCTCCGCCTTGATCAGGATGATCCCAAATAAAATGCCGGCCAAAATATATTTCCATTTGCGGTGAAGGGGCTCGTCCACTTCCGAGCTGTTCACGCAAACGGCATTCGTGCTGCGAACTTCAAAATCGGTATCGGTAGGAACCACGCGTGTAGTATGATGAGTTGTTGACATGTCTATAGATTTAAAGCGTTAACAGAAATGGAAGGATCCAGTTGGCCATGAGAAATCCGCCTGCCATGAAACAGATCGTCGCCACCAGCGAAGGCCACTGCAGGTTGCTCAGGCCCATGATCGCATGACCCGACGTACACCCACCGGCATACCGCGTACCAAATCCCACCAGAAACCCACCCACTACCATCAACACAAAGCCCCGCAGCGTAAACAGCGACTCCCAGGAAAACAGATCGGTCGGCACCAACCCCGTAGCTTCTTTTACGCCATACGTGCTCAACTCAGCGGTCAGCCTTGGATCTACCACCGGCGCCGCCCCCGAACTCAGAAAATGCACCGCCAGGTAGCCGCCCACACCCACACCAAAAACAAAGAGCAAATTCCAGCTCTCCTTCTTCCAATCGTACCGGAAATAAGTGATCCCTGCTGGCATACAGGCTGCACAGAGATGTCGAAGCGAAGAAGAAATCCCAAATGTTTTATTGCCGAGGATCAATAGGAGCGGTACGGTGAGACCGATCAGCGGTCCCGCTACATACCAAGGCCAGGGGTCTAATAACCATTGTTTCATAAGAAGTGTATATAGTGGTGAAAAATATCATTTGTTTCGGGCCGCCAGGATCGGTTTAAACGGACCGTATTTATGTTGCTGCTCGGAGAAGCCGTCGGTGTGCGGACCAAATGGATGATCAAAAGGTTTCTTGGCGATATTAGGCCAATCCTCCGTAAACTTCTTGTCCGGCCGCGGCTTACTGTTCACATAGGCCGATACATCCCAACTCTCTTCTACCGTTAATTTAGGTTTGCCTGGCCAAGCCTGGTTGTAGGGCATGTTGGTGTATACGTATCCAGCCATGTTCGACAACCGAAATAAGCCAGCCGATACATTGAAACTGTTCGCTCCCCATAGCGGCGGGTATTCGTATTCGTTGCCGGCCAAGTTCAATTGCCCTTCGCCATTGGCGCCGTGGCAGGACTGACACTGGTTCTGATACACAATCTGTCCTTTCGCCGGATCGGCAGCCCGGTTCAGAAATGGGATCTTTGGGATCCCGCTGCCTTTGGGTTTATCTCCCTTGGTCACCTCCTTGCCCAACCATTTGATATACGCATGAATGGCTTGATATTCCCGGCTGTTGCTGTCGGGCGCTTGTCCGTTCAAACTCCGCTGAAAACAATCGCTCACGCGTTTGTAGATGGTTTCCATCCCGCCGCTTCGATCCCGAAACTTCGGATAGGTCGAGAACACTGCACTGTAATTGTTGCCATCGATCCGCTTTCCGGCATTTAAATGACAATTCTGGCAATTCATTCCGTTGCTGATGGCTTGCACACTCCCCTTAGGTCCTAAGTAACGGGCGGTATGAGCGATGAGGTCTTGTCCGTAGATGACCAATTGCCTTTCTTCTCCCTCTAATTGCTGGTCCACATGCAAACTCGGGGCGATCCAGGAACTGTCAGGTTCAACCAGCGATGAGGTGGATGGAGGTGTTTTCCCATCTGGAATGGACAGGTAGATCAAGCCGGCCACCAGGACCAAGATCATATATAGAATGCCATTGGAAATGCGGTTCATCTCTATACTGACTTATCTGAATTCATACGTAGTGCCTTGTAATTGCGTGAGCAGGGTGGGGGGGAAGTCGGTCGCCGTAGCCCGGTTTTCCAATTTAGGCGCTATCGGAGAATGTTGTTTCAAATATTCCTCGATCACATCGTGCATCAATATTCCCAGCCGCATTGGCTCCTTGACTTGTTCGATTCGACACAGCGTATCATCCGGATCGCCCTCGCGCTCGCAGGCCACTACGCTGTATTCTTTATTGAGGTCGATGGGTGCTCCGCCGATCCGAACCCAGTTCACGCGCTTGCCGAATTCGTTGTTGATGGTGAAATTCACTTCCATGCCGGCGTATCGTACGAACCAGCCGCCAAACCGTTTGGCCGGATCTTTGGCAAAGGCATTCTGTAATTCTTTTTCCAGCCAGTCCCAGAGTTGTCTTCCGGTTACCTTGCCGGTTTTAGCCTCGCTGTCCACCGGCAACATATTCCATAAAAATTCTTTGGTGATGGCGGCATTCCCTTTTTTGGGATCTACGGCCAGGGGCTGACAAAACCGAAATCCGTTACTTAATGCGATGTCGGGTTTGAATTTCCAATGGATGGCATCGGTGATCAGGTTGTCCATGGGCGTTTCCATCACAAAATAGCGCACCAGCGGGGCGGTGGTGGTACCGATGACGCGGTCTAGCTCTGTGGCATAGGGTTTGCGGGCTTCGTCCACCAGTTTCTGAACTTTCTTATTGGCTGGGTATAGGGCCGGGTCTACATCCAGCAATTGATACTGATAGCTTTTCATTTTTCCGTCCGCCACCTCGATGTCGAGTTTACCTACGAAAGATCCGAAGGCCCCGCACTCTATCACCTTGGCATATTTTCCTTCGATGGGTACGCGGATGCGTTCGTGGGTATCGGCTCCGATGATGAAGTCGGCACCGGTAACGGCCGGGTTGTTGGCTAGGCCTACTTGTTGGGCTAGCCCCATATGCGTCATCAGGATCACGATGCCGCAACCTTCCACTTCGCGAAGCAGTTGGATGTATTTGGCAACATTCACATCGGCGTGGGCGAAGCGAATGCCTTTGCTGTAGGCGGGCGATTGACGTTTGGGGGTGAGGTGATCGGTGTAGCCGATGAAACCCACCTTTACGCCGGCGAGGTATCGGGTCCAATATGGCGGAAAGATCAATTCCTCCGAGCCCTCATGCCACATGTTGGCGCAGATCTTGGCGGCATTTGCATGCCCCATGTCGTAGAGCATTTTATGTTTCTTGTAAACGACTTCCCAGTT
>CAXRAX010000032.1:0-24331 GCA_964229195.1 Chitinophagaceae bacterium
AAATGATTGAAAAAAGGGTCATACTATCAAAGTATAACCCTTTTATCTTTTTATCTAGCTCCCCCTGTTGGACTTGAACCAACGACCCTCTGATTAACAGTCAGATGCTCTAACCAACTGAGCTAAGGAGGAGTATGTTTCCTTTCGGGCGCAACGGCAGAACCAAAACCACCCGAAAGGGGAGCAAAAATAGGGATTCTGGGCTTTTCAGGAAAGCCCCTGAGGCAGGATTTGGTCAAAATTTTGCCCCATCCGTTAAGTCAACAGATGAGCTCAAAATCTGTCTCACCCCTCAACCCTACGGTAGGTCAATGAAAACGCCATCCTCCCGCCATTCCACTTTCCAGGTCTTCAAGTGATACCCCTCACCGGATACGTTCCGGCCGTTGGTCAGACTGAACTTATACCGGTGCAACGGACAAACAATATTCCCCAGCCCATCCACGGTCCCCTTTGCCATCCGCGCCCCGGCATGCGGACAAGCCGCCGCACAAGCAAATAACTTTGTCTCCGAACCCTCCACCACCCGGGCCACACAGATCTTCTTTCCATTCACCACCACCTCCGCCATTCCGTTGGAAGCGAAATTCAGTTCGTTGGGGTGCTCGGCTAGTTTAAACATGGTTGAACGATGGTTTAACGGTGGGTGAACGATGGTATAACTATGGTCTAACGACTGCTAAACAATTGTTCAACCACCGTTAAACAACTGTTATACTCCGATACGGATACCTTACTTTATACATCTCTTTCACCTTCTCCAGTATCGATACTCGTAGTTTATCCAGGTTGCGTTTTTCCGTGGCGGCAATGAATACCGCCCGGCCGCCAGTCTCGTGTTCCCAACGGCGATACAGATCGTTCAGAATTTCTTGTTTGGTGCTCGGCTCCAGCCATTGATCGAAAGTTTGTGCCTCGTAACGGTCCATCTTATTGAAGATCGTCAGTACCGGCTTCTCCGAAGAACTCAGCTCCCGCAAGGTCTCGTTCACCACCGCCATCTGCTCTTCATATTGTGGATGGGAAATATCCACCACATGCAACAAGATATCCGCTTCCCGCACCTCGTCGAGCGTGCTTTTGAAACTCTCCACCAAATGATGCGGCAACTTGCGGATGAATCCGACCGTGTCGCTCAATAAGAACGGGATGTTCTCGAACACGACCTTGCTGGTGGTCGTATCCAGGGTGGCAAACAATTTATTCTCGGCAAACACCTCCCGTTTGCTGAGCAAGTTCATGAGTGTTGATTTTCCGACATTGGTGTAGCCGACCAGTGCTACCCGTATGAACTCGCCGCGTTCCTTGCGTTGGGTTTGGGCTTGCTTGTCGATCGTTTCGAGCCGCTTGCGCAATAAAGAGATCTTATCGCGTACGATGCGTCGGTCGGTTTCGATCTCGGTTTCACCCGGACCACGCGTACCGATACCACCACCCAACCGCTCAAGGTGTTTCCACATCCCGCGCAAACGAGGAAGAATGTATTGGTACTGGGCGAGTTCTACCTGGGCACGGGCTTGGGCGGTTTTAGCGCGTCGGGCAAAAATATCGAGGATAAGGTCGCTGCGATCGATGGTCTTGACCCCTACCGCTTTTTCAATGTTATTGATCTGGGCGCCGGTGAGCTCATCGTCGAAAATGAGGACGCGGATGTCTTTGGCCTGTACGTATTGCTTGATCTCTTCGAGCTTGCCCTTGCCCACGAAGTGACGACTATCGGGATGTGGAAGTTTTTGCGTGAAGCGATGTACGGTGAAGGCCCCGGCCGTTTCAGCCAGGAAAGCGAGCTCGTCGAGGTACTCATTCACCTGCGCCTCGGTTTGGTCTTTTTGGATCACACCTACGAGCACGGCTCGTTCGGATTGCAGGATCTTTTGTTTGTTGTCGATCACTTACGGAAAGTTTGAATAGTTTGAGAAGTTTAAAGAGTTTGACTGGTTACACCATCGCTATTTAAACTTCTCAAACTTCTCAAACTTCTCAAACTTACTTATAGTCCAGAGATCGTAAGTCCAACAGTCAACGGCCGTACCGCCGGGCCAAAGCCGTCTTTGATGACGGTGGTCAGCTGATAGCTGCCATAGAGGCTGATGTGGCCAAGTCCGACGCGGGCCTGCGCCACCAGCCGCGTGCGGTTAAAGAATCGTTTGCTGCTCTCCTTCATCACATAATTGTTCAGGAGGTTGCCGCTGCGGTTTTGCCATTTGGTGTTGCGCGTATGGGCATTCAGCAGGGTTCCTACTTTCATGCCAATCGCCCATTTGAATCCATTATTCTTATCAGGATTCTTGTTGAACCGTAACTCGATCGGGGCTTCCAGGTAAACGGTTGCCAGCTTTGACTTCTTGTAATGATTGGTGTCCTGCACGTTGGTGAACCGCAGGGTAGGGGTCAGTTCCTTGATGCCGATGCTCCGCTTGGTGAAAAGGATGTGGTCGGAGCCGATACCCGGTCCAAAAGCCATGCTCAACCGCGGATCGTTCTTAAAAGGGAAATCGAACATCACATATCCGTTAAAGGACTTCGAAAGGCCACTGGTGCTCAGGGTGTCCGGGAGATTGGCCCACTGGGTATAGCCCACCTGTAACAGCAAGTGGTCGTTCGAACGACCCGTCAGGTCGATCTTCGGCTTGGATTTATCCTTCTTTTTAGGAGGCGTATTCTGGGCCATTCCGGTGAGGACGATCAACAGAAAGGCGGGGAGGAGGAAATGCTTCATATTCATAAAGGAGCAAAACTATCGGCTTAGCAGTTAAGGAAAGGTTACGATTTTGAATAAAAGTGGACCCTGCAGGGCTTGAACCTGCGACCCACAGATTATGAGTCTGTCGCTCTAACCAACTGAGCTAAGGGTCCGCTCCCGTGGGAGGGGACGAAGGTACGGAAATGTCCGCCGACCGCCGACCACCGACCGCGGTCTATTTCAGCTTCAGTCCCGCTTCCGGTTCGTTGGTGGTGATGAGATCGAATCCTTGTTTCAGAAAATCGTTCATCAGAGTGAGGTCATTGACCGTCCAAACATTCAATACGATTCCCAGCGCTTTAGCCCGGGAAATCCATTCCGGGTGCTTTTTATACACGTTGTAGTTGTAGTCCATGCCCCGAATACCTGCCTCTTTTAGCTGATCAGGGGTTTTGTCGCCGTTCAAGTACTGTACATGCGCTTTAGGAATCTTTTCCAGAATGCGCAAGCACATGTTATAGTCAAAACTGATGTATACGATGTTATACGATGGACTTACCTCCTTCACACAGGCCAGTACCCGATCCACTATTGCCCGGGCGCGTTCCGGTCCCAACCCCGAAGGTTTGATCTCCAAGACGAGATCGGTGTGTCGGTTGTCCTCCATGCCCGCTACCAGATACTCCCGAAGCGTAGGTAGTTTCTCCCCGTTCGTGAGTGAAAATTGTGTGAGCGTTGAATAGCTGGTTTTTTCAATGTCTAAATCATGATAATGCTCATCGTGATTGATCACCAGTGAATCATCGGCACTCATTCGAACATCGAATTCAGAACCAATACAACCCAGGCGGATCGCTTCCCGCAAAGAGGCAATGGAGTTTTCAGGGAATCCGTTTTTCTTGAACGCACCCCGATGGGCTACCATGCGGTTGATGGGTTTATAGGGGGGAATTTTCATGGAAGTACAGGCAAACGTGAGGAAGGAAAGGAGGAGGATATAGCGCATGAACGAATTTACTGTTTAGAGAGCTGTCCGCCGTCTACTGTCCGCCGACTGCGGACTGCGGACTGCGGTCGCGCCCTTCGGGCGCTCACATCCCAAACTTCGTCAAAAACTTGATCCGCATGATCTTGAGTTGCTCCCAGTTGAAATCGAAATCGGCCAGTTCTTCCTGGGCTACTTGCAATGAGGAGGTCTCGCACCCTTTGAAGTATTCGATGATCTCATCTTGTTCCTGTTCATCCAGCATTTCATCGATGGCATAATCGAGGTTCAGGCGGGTGCCACTGGCGGCGATGCTTTCCATTTCTTCCAGCATTTCATCCATGCGCCAGCCTTTGTTCTTGGCGATGGTTTCCAGCGATACTTTCTTATCGGTGTTCTGGATGATATAAACTTTGTTTCCGCTTTTGTTGATCACGCTCTTCATCACAAAATCGTCCGGTGGTTCGATCCCGTTGTCCTCGACGTAGCGAGCGATCAGATCAACGAAGGGTTTTCCGTACTTGAGGGCTTTACCCTTGCTGATACCCTGGCATTTTTCGAGTCCCTCTAGTGTTGTCGGATAGAACGTGGCCATATCGTGCAGGGAGGATTCAAGGAAGATCACGAATGGCGGCAGTCCTTTTTTCTTGGCTTCCTGATGCCGCAATTCCATCAGCATCTTCATCAGTCGGTCGTCGAGCGCCACGGCCTCCCCTTCTTCTCCGGCTCCTTCCTCATCATCGGCATGCGCATCGTTGTAGAGGTTGTTGATGACCATTTCGAAGGACTTGGGTTTCTTCAGGAAGGCCTCCCCCTTTTTGGTGATCTTGAGCAAGCCGTACTCTTCGATGTCTTTGGTGAGCAATCCCTCCAGGATCATCTGTCGGATCAGGGAATTCCAATAATAGGGCTCTTGGTCGTTTCCGGCGGCGAAGACCTCGACACCTTCGTGGCGGAACATTTGAATTTGCGGGGTGATCTTACCGATGAGGATGGAGATCACATAATCGGTAGCGAAGCGTTCATCCAGTTCGCGTACGGCTTTTAGTACGAGGGCGGCTTCGGTCTTGGCGTCTTGTCTTTCTTTGGGATTACGGCAATTGTCGCACTGACCACAATTCTCGTTTGGATATTCCTCTCCAAAATAGCTCATCAGCATCCGTCGGCGGCACACGCCGGTTTCCGCGAACGCTACGGTTTCCTGGATGAGCTGGGCACCCACTTCGCGTTCGCTCAGGGGCTTGTCGCGCATCAGGTGTTCGAGTTTGCTCACATCTTTATGCGAATAATACAGAATGCATTTTCCTTCCAGGCCATCGCGACCGGCCCTTCCCGTCTCCTGATAATAATTCTCGATCGATTTGGGGATGTTGTAGTGGATCACGAAGCGGATATCGGGTTTGTCGATCCCCATGCCAAAGGCGATGGTGGCGCAGATCACTTGCACGTCTTCACCCAGGAATTGGTCCTGCCGTTCGGCGCGCAGCTTGCTGTCGAGCCCTGCGTGATAGGCCACGGCCTTGATGCCGTTCGCCATTAAGATATCGGCCAGTTCTTCGGTTGTTTTCCGATTGAGCGTATAGATGATCCCGCTTTTCCCTTTCATCGATTTGATGAAGCGAACGATATTCTCGTCGGTCTGTGCTTTTTTGATCTTCGGGAGCACTTCGTAGAAGAGGTTGGACCGATTGAAGGAGGAAATGAAAATATTGGGTTGTCGCAGCTCCAGGTTTTTGACGATGTCGGTCTGGACCTTGGGCGTGGCGGTGGCGGTGAGCGCGATCATGGGGGCGGTGGGACTGATCTCGTTCATCATTTCGCGCAGGCGACGGTATTCGGGTCGGAAATCATGTCCCCATTCCGAGATGCAATGCGCCTCATCCACCGCAAAGAAGGAGATGGGGAGTTCGCTGAAAAATTCCAGGTTCTCGGCTTTGGTCAGTGTTTCCGGTGCCACGTACAGCATCTTGGTGGTGCCGCTGGTGAGATCGGACTGTACTTCCCGGATCTCTTTTTTGCTGAGGGTCGAGTTCAGAAAATGGGCGATGGCATCTTCGCTGCTGTAGCCACGGATCAGGTCGACCTGATTTTTCATTAGTGCGATCAGGGGGGATACGATGATGGCCACGCCTTCGCTGATCAGGGCCGGGAGTTGGTAGCAGAGGCTTTTCCCCCCGCCGGTGGGCATGATCACAAAGGTGTCGTGTCCGGCCAGAAGCGATTCGATGGCCTTTTCCTGCTGGCCTTTGAATTGATCGAATCCAAAATGCTGGTGGAGGGCCTGATGAAGGTCAGATTTGCCGGCTCGGGCGGGGGATTTCTTGGTCTTTGTCGTCTTTATGTTCTCTTTTTTAGCCATTTCCTTAAACAAACCTCGGTCCACTCGGTTCACTTCATAAGGTACGAAGTTTCGGCGGGGTGGGGGTTTTTATTTTCAGGGTTCGCGAAGTTAGCGTTCAAGTGCCTGATTTCAAGGGGAAAAACAACGATTTACCGGGTTTTTAACGAACCCGTTTAGGCCATTAAAATTGGTTAGTTTTGCCCTGTTTTCTTTCATGGCCTTATCCATTCAAAACATAGCGCGGGAGACCATTCAGCTGGAGTCAGCTTCCGTGGCGGCCTTGGCCGACCGGATCGGTGCCGAATTTGAGCGGGCCGTTCAGGTTTTATCGGAGGCCAGGGGCCGGGTCATCATCAGTGGTATCGGGAAAAGTGCCGTGATTGCGCAGAAGATCGTGGCCACGTTCAATTCGACCGGTACGCCGGCGGTTTTCATGCATGCGGCCGATGCCATTCACGGTGATCTGGGCATGATCTTGCCGGATGATGTGGTGGTGTTGATCAGTAAAAGCGGCGAGAGTGCGGAGATCAAAACCTTGGTGCCGCTCGTGAAGGAGTTTGGAAATACATTGATCGCATTGGTGGGCAAGTTGGATTCGTATTTGGCTACGCAGGCCGATGTGGTGATCGATACGGTGGTGGAGCAGGAGGCTTGTCCTAATAACCTCGCCCCCACTACCAGCACAACAGCACAGTTGGTGATGGGCGATGCGCTCGCGATCTGTTTGATGAAGCTTCGCGGATTTCAGTCGGATGATTTTGCCCGGGTGCATCCGGGTGGTGCGTTGGGGAAGCGCTTGTATTTGCGGGTGATGGAGTTGGCCCGTGCCAATGAGAAACCCTGTGTTGGTGCCGATGCAACGGTCCAGGAAGCCATTTTAGAAATGACGAAAAAGCGGTTGGGGGTGACAGCTGTGGTGGATGCCCGGGAAAAATTATTGGGCATCATTACGGATGGCGACCTGCGTCGCATGTTGGAGCGGGGGGTGGATTGGAGCGGGATGAAGGCGATCGATATCATGACGGCCGGCCCTAAGTCTATCGCGCCCGAAGCCCTGGCCGTGGAGGCACTGAGTGTGTTGCAGGATCATTCGATCTCGCAGCTGGCGGTGGTGCAGGACGATCGATATGTGGGCATGATCCATATACATGACTTGATCCGGGAAGGATTGCATTGACCTATGAATAAGCATCGATACGTGGCGGTTATGGCCGGGGGGATCGGCAGTCGGTTCTGGCCGATGAGTCGCTCGAATTATCCCAAACAATTTTTGGATGTGTTGGGGTTGGGTCGAACGCTGATCCAGCAAACCGTCGATCGTTACAAAGGATTGGTTCCGGCAGAAAATATCTTCATCGTTACGTCCGCCGAATATGTTCCGCTGGTGCGCGAACAATTACCCGAGATCGCGGAGACGCAGATCCTGGCCGAACCCTATCGAAAGAATACGGCGGCTTGTATCGCCTACATCACCTACAAATTGAAGGCGATCGATCCGAAAGCATCGATGATCGCCGCACCCGCCGATCACCTGATCTTGGACCCGGTTGCTTTTGGTTCGGTGGTGAAACAGGCCTTTGATTTTGTGGAGACGCGCGATGCGCTGGTCACCATCGGCATCAAACCGAATCACCCCAATACCGGATACGGATACATTCAGTTCGATCCGGAGGTGCGGGTGGGCGAGGTATTTGATGTGAAGACGTTCACGGAGAAACCCAACCTGGAGATGGCCAAGACATTTTTGGCCAGCGGTGATTTTTTGTGGAATGCGGGGATCTTCACGTGGTCGGTCGACAGCATTCTTACCGCCTTGGAAAAACACATGCCCGAGATCAATGAATTATTTCAGGCCGAGCGTTCGGCTTTCAATACTTCTGCGGAAGCAGAAGCGGTGGAACGGATCTATTCGCTTTGCGTGAATACGTCGATCGATATTGCGGTGATGGAAAAAGCGGACAACGTTTATGTGATCCCGGCCGATTTTGGCTGGAGCGATCTGGGTACGTGGAACAGTGCGTGGGACAATATGGAAAAAGATTATTTCGGCAACGCAGTGGTGGGCAAGCAGGTGATGGTGGTAGACGCGAACAATTGCATGGTGCATGCTTCGGCCGACAAACTGATGGTGTTGCAGGGATTGAAGGATTACATCATTGTGGATACACCCGATGTGCTGTTGATCTGCAAGCGTGATCAGGAACAGGCGATCAAGGAATACGTAGCCGAGGTGAAACGGAATTTCGGCGAGCAATATCTCTAACATGGCATTGGTATCCAAACTTCCCCGAGTAGGCACCACGATCTTTACGACCATGAGTGCGTTGGCTGCGGAGCATCAGGCGGTGAACCTGGGACAAGGGTTTCCTGATTTTCCGATGCCCGAGGCGTTGCGGGAAGGTTTGAGCAAAGCCATGCGCGACGGATTCAATCAATATGCACCCATGCCGGGGTATGGCCCGTTGCGCGAGAAGCTCGCCGAAAAGGTACACGCGCTGTACGGAGCACAGATCGATCCGAATGCTTCCATCACCCTAACACCGGGTGGCACGTACGCGATCTACACGGCACTCACCGCCATCGTTCATCCGGGCGATGAGGTGATCATCTTTGAGCCGGCCTATGACAGTTATATTCCGGGCATTGAGTTGAATGGGGGTGTGCCCGTGACGCTTTCTTTGTCGCAACCCGACTATCAGATCGATTGGGAGGAGGTGAAACGAAGGATCACGGCTCACACGCGGGCGATCGTGTTGAATTCTCCGCACAATCCGAGCGGTCGGGTACTGACCGATCTCGACATCGTGGCGTTGCGTTCGATCGTTGCCGCACATCCCGAACTCTATATTATCAGCGACGAGGTTTATGAGCATTTGATTTTCGATGGGCTGCCACATTTGAGCATGTTGCGGTATCCGGATCTGCGGGAAAGGAGTTTTGTCTGTTTTTCTTTTGGGAAGGTGTATCACTGCACCGGTTGGAAGTTGGGGTATTGCATCGCGCCGGAGGCATTGATGAAGGAGTTTAGAAAAGTGCATCAGTTCAATGCGTTCTCATGTTTTGCGCCGGCACAGGTGGCCTTGGCCGAGTATCTCGACAATAAAGAAGGGTATTTGTTGTTGGGTTCTTTTTTACAGCGTAAGCGGGATTTGTTCCTCTCCCTGATGCAGGACAGTCAGTTTCAGTTCTTACCCAGCCACGGCAGTTATTTCATCTGTGCTACCTATCATAAGATCAGTGACGAGTCGGATACCGATTTTGCCATCCGCCTGATCAAGGAGAAGGGGGTGGCTACGATCCCGGTATCTGCTTTTTACCGTAACGGCCAGGACCATAAAGTACTCCGGTTTTGTTTTGCGAAGAAGGAGGAGACTCTACGCGCTGCTTCGCAGCGCTTGGTTGAGGGGATGGGGCGTTGAGGAGTGGTTTAACGATAGATGGACAGTGGTTTAGCGATGGATGAATAGTCGTATAATGGCTGCTAAACAATGGTTCAACCAGTGTTCAACCACTGTTTATCCACTGTTCAACAGCTATTTGATCAGCTAATCCCTTCACCCTTCTTCAAGTCATCTCCCCGGCCAATTTCCATCACTCCTGCGATGATCTCGTGCCTCTACATTCGTCGCATGAAAACCATCATTATTGCGACCGATTTTTCGACCGTTGCCCACAATGCCATGAATTACGGGGTGGATTTAGCCAAGTCCATAGGGCATAGTATTACGATCGTCCATGTTTATCAGGTGCCAGTCGCTTTTGCGGATGGTCCGCTTGCCATGGTTTCGCTCGACGACCTTCGCGGCGCTGCCGAGAAGCAGCTGGAGCAGATCAAGGCCGATCTTCATCATGTACATGGGAAGGAGTTGAAAATTTATTCCGAGGCCATTTTGGGGAACGTGGTGGAGGAGATCCAAAAGTTGGCAGAGAAGTTGGATCCCTTTGCGGTCGTAATGGGGGCCACCGGCCTCACGGGGGCCCAGCGGATATTATTTGGCAGCAATACGTTGCTGGCGGTGCGAAAACTGAATTATCCGGTGATCGTTGTGCCGGAGGGAAGATCCTTTGGCCATGGCATCAAAAAGATCGGATTAGCCTGTGATTTTCGGCAAGTGGTAGATACGATGCCCACGCGCTTCATTCAGGAATTTCAAAAATCCTTTCGCGCCGAGTTGCATGTGATCAATGTTGATTTTGAGAACCGTCAGTTTCAGGCCGATACGCCCGAGCAATCGTTGATGCTCCACACCTTACTGGAAACGCTGAAGCCGGTATATCATTTTATCGAGGAAGAGGATGTGGAGGCCGGACTCAATCGCTTTGCGGAGGAGAATAACCTCGACCTGTTGATCACCATTCCGAAAAAACATCGGTTCATCGAAGCGATCTTTAAACGCAGCTCCACCAAAAAGATACTAAAGGAAGCAAGAGTGCCAGTGGTGGGAATACATTGAGGGGGCTAGCCCTACCAAAAAGCTGTTGAACAATGGTTGAACAGTGGTTGAACACTGGTTGAACACTGGTTGAATCATTGTTTAGCAGCCATTAAACGACTGTTCATCCATCGCTAAACCACTGTTCATCCATCGTTAAACCATTCCTCAGAAACTCAACCAAGTGCAGCGGACAACGGTCACCCACCTTCGCTAAAGCTTCGGCGGGCGAGGGCGGACAATCATTTCTTCCAATAACTACTCACTCTCGTTCGCACATTCTCCCGCACATTCAAATAATACAGATTGATATCACCGGCGTGGTAGTTGGAGGTGCGATAGAGGAAGCTCCAGGGGAAGCGGGGTTTTTTCGTGTATAGGTATCCGCCGTTGACTTGTGCGTCGGTGGTTTTCGGATAAACTTTATTGTATTTATATAGTACGCTTCCCAGATTTTGATTACGGGATACGAAGGTATTGTCGGTCGTCCAGCTGATCGGATTGGTTACTCCCATCGCTACGTTGTTCTCTTTTTTCTTATTCGGAGGTTCATACCCTTCTTTGAACGTGCGCCAGCTGCAGAAGCAACTGGTTTGGGTAGGCGTTGTACAAAGCTGGATTGTCGTGTATTCATTCGCTCGTATGGGCCAGCCGATCACATAGGCCGCTACGAGTTTGGCTTGCAGGGGTTTTCCGTCGAAGAATTCTTTTAGTAGCAGGGAGGCCATGAGGGCGCCTTGGCTATGTCCGGCGATGATGATGGGACGGCTGTTGTTTTCTTTTTCCAGGTAATATTGAAAGGCGGCACGAACATCGGAGTAGGCGAGCTCAAATACTTGTCGCACTTGGGCAGTATCGGGTGCATAGAATTGTTGAATATGTCCTTGTCGGTAGCGTGGCGCAAATACCCGGGCGGAGGCATTGAACACACTGGCTTGATAGAGCATCGCGCTGTAGTCGGTCTTGGCATTCAGGTAGGGATCATTGAGGTTGCCGTTGAGTTGACCGGCCGTTTCTTTACTGGTATGCGTGGTGGGATGTATGTAGAATACGTCAACCTGTTGGTCGGGTGCTTCGGATCGAAGGGGTTTGGGGATACTGTCGGAGGGGTCCCATTTGTTCGGGTGGGCAGCCCAAGAAGCCAGTTCGGCATAGTTCGGGCGACCGTCCGCACTCACGGGGCCATATTTTTTGGATAAGGGCAGGTATTTATCTGAGCACCCCGAAATGATTGAAATCAGGGCAAAAACGGCCAAAAAAGACTTGTTTTTTATCATAATCAGGCAAAAATCGGGTTATTTTTCGATACTGGCATAAAAACTATTAGACCCGCTAGCGGGATAAAAAAATATTTTTAGTACTTTGTATTGCATAGTACTAAAAAGTTACTATGTTTGCATTTCAAATAACCAGTTGATGAATATAGAGAATACGCAGAGTCAGATGCGGAAGGGGATTTTGGAGTTCTGCATTTTGGCGGTGATCCGCAGGGGCGAGGCGTATCCGAGTGATTTGATCGCGGAGTTGAAGGGGGCGGGCTTACCGATTTTGGAGGGGACTTTATATCCGTTGTTGACGCGGTTGAAGAATGCGGGTTTGTTGTCGTACCGCTGGGTGGAGAGTCAGTCGGGCCCTCCCCGAAAATATTTTTCGTTGACGGAGTCTGGTCACGCCACGTACGCAGAATTGGAGCGGACGTGGAAGGAGTTGTCGAACGCCGTTGGGGTGATCACGGATCCTCAGCGCTCTGCTCATCACATATAATTATCTAAAACAATAAAAACCATCACATGAGAAAGCATCTCTTTTTTTTGATTGGCGGCTTGTTCGCGGTTGCATTTGCCTCGGCACAATCCGACACGATTCGTTTTGAGCGATTGCAGTTGGTCTTTCCGGGTAAGGCGCAGGTAGACGAGCAGGGTCCCGCCAAGCGTTGTCAGTTGCGGTTAGCTGACAGCACCGCCAATTTCCAGGTGATACAGACCGATCTCAGCGCCATGGGCTTAGACGAATCCACCGCTATCGCCATGCAGGCGGAGCCTGCTTTTTGGGAGCAGACCCGAGATGGAATGGTGGCTCAGCTGGGAGATGCCAAGCTCATCAAGGATGAGATGATCGACTACAAGGGAGCGAACGTGATGCAATTGCAGATGGAGCGACCTTCCAAAGAGGGAGGCATCAATCGCCTCACGTTGCGCATATTGATCGTGGGTACGTATATGATCCAATATGGTCACACCGATCGCAATGGTAAGGCCGATGCTCAGTTGCGCGAAGCGTTCTTCTCTTCCTTACAGATCAAATAATACCGATTGAAAATTCCATTATGAAACAGATCTTACATATCAACCTGAGTGGACGGGCCATTTCCATCGAGCAACCGGCGTATGAAAAACTGCAACAATACATGGTTCAGTTGCGCACCTATTTTGCTGCGGAGGAAAGCCGCGAGGAGATCCTCAATGATATTGAGGGGCGCATATCAGAATTATTGCACGAGAAACTACAGCGCGGAACTGCTCACATTTCCGAAAAGGAGCTCGATGAGGTGATCGCTTCGATCGGTCGCCCCGAAGATTTTGAGGAGGCCTCTGAAGAAAAGGCGCCGCCGAGTGCTGCCGCTTCGCCCATTCGTCAAAAGCGTTTGTATCGGGATACGGATGACAAGGTGCTGGGGGGTGTTTGTAGTGGCATCGCTTCGTACTTGGGTATTGATCCGACCATTGTTCGGTTGTTGTTTGCGATCATCACTTTTGGCGGATTTGGCACTGGTTTTCTGATCTACATCGTGTTGTGGATCTTATTGCCGAAGCGGGCGTTGCGGGGACAACTCGCGCGTCGGCTCTATCGTAATCCCGATGACCGTGTGTTGGGCGGTGTGGCCGGCGGATTGGCAGCCTATTTTCACGTCCCGGCGCGCAACATTCGCTTGATCTTTGTTGCACCGATTCTGCTGAATGTGCTGCTCGGAATTTTGGATGTGTTGAATAATTCGTTGTTTGTAGACCTCGGGGTCGGGGCGTTTACCTCAACATTTTTCTTGGCCTATATCATTCTGTGGGTCATTTTGCCCGAGGCGGTTACGACCTATCAGAAAATGGAGATGCGCGGCGAGAAGGTGGATCTGGACCGGATCCGTCAGCGTGTCAAAGAGGGGGCCAATCAGTTGGAGGATCGGATGAAATCCTGGGGCGAGGAGGTGGAGACCTCTGCCAAAGAATTATCGGCTAAGTTTTCCGAAGTGACTCGAAAGCGTTCGGGGTTGTTGTATACCATCGGATCCATCATCCGCTTCTTCATCTATTTGTTTTCAGGAACGATTGCCTTTGCCTTTTTGGTGGCTTCTGTAGCAGTCTTATTTGCCGGTTTGGTAACCTGGCCGGCACAGCAATTCATTTGGAGCAGTGCGTTGCAGCAATGGGGTTTTTGGGTGATGATCTTTTTCTTTCTTTTGCTTCCTTTTTTGTTCGAACTCATATTCATTATTCGCCGCTTGTTTCGGGTTCGTCGTCCGTCGCCTGCGTTGCGTTGGAGTTTTGGGATCGTATGGACGATCGGTTGGGTGGCGTTGTTTGGGGTGGGGGTGAGTTTGTTTCGCGATTTTGAGCATAAGGAGAAGTCTAGCACGGAGATCGTACTCCCGAAGGCAGATGGCAATCTGTTTTTATTGGATCAAACGGCTCCACCCTTTGAGTACACGGGTACCTGGCAATGGATCCAAGGCGATCCGAGTGGGTTTGACATCACCCGTGATTCCTTGAAGATTCCGGCGGTGGGTTTGCGGGTGGAGTTGAGTCCCGATTCAATGTATCATGCTCGTTTGTTGAAATATGCCTGGGGTCGCTCCTCGAAGGAAGCTGCGGATCGAATCGCCAAGGTCAGCTATTCGGTTTCGGTCAGTGACAGTGTGATCGATCTGGCTCCGGGATTTGGGGTGGGCATCGCTGATAAATATCGGGGGCAGCACGTGGTGGTTACCTTGCTGGTACCAAAGGGCAAGTCGGTTCAATTCTCGAAGCGGATATTAGAGGATCATCGTTGGCTTTCGATGCGGGATGTGGCTGAATCGGGTCGTCCAAACTCGGATGACGGCGTATTCGAAGCGGATCTGGATCGATTCCGGCCCGGAGTTACGTATACCATGCGAGAAGATGGAGAGTTGTATGGTCCAGATGGAACGCGTACTCGGTAGGCAAGCCGGCTTTCCGTTACCTTTGCGGTCAATAAAGCCGTATGAGCATCAAGAATACTCCCTTTAACGACAAGCACCTTGCACTGGGCGCCAAGATGGCGCCTTTTGCCGGTTATAATATGCCCATTTCCTATACGGGTATCAACGACGAGCATTTGGCCGTTCGCCGCAATGCCGGTGTCTTTGATGTGAGTCACATGGGGGAGTTCATCTTAAAAGGTCCGAAGGCCCTGGACCTGATCCAGTTTCTCACCAGCAACGATGCGTCCAAGTTGAAGAAGGGGATGGCTCAATACAGCTGTTTTCCGAATGACATCGGCGGTATCGTAGATGATCTGTTGGTGTATTGCCTCGAGGAGAACAGTGTGTACATGCTGGTGGTGAATGCTTCCAACATCGAGAAAGATTGGAATTGGATCCAGTCGCACAACCGCGACCATGTCGAGATGCATAACATCTCCGATAAAACGGCTTTGTTGGCGGTGCAGGGACCGAATGCGACCAAGATGCTGCAACCGCTCACGGAGATGGACATCCTCAATCTGAAATATTACACGTTCGTCAAAGGAACATTCGCCGGGGTTGAAAATGTCTTGATCAGCGCCACGGGTTATACCGGTGCCGGCGGGGTGGAGATCTATTTTGATCCAGCCAACGGGGCGGCCGACAAGATCTGGGATGCGATTTTCGGGATCGGGGGTCCGCAAGGATTGAAGCCGATCGGATTGGGTGCCCGCGACACCCTGCGCCTGGAAATGGGCTTTTGTCTTTATGGAAACGATATTGACGATACCACTTCTCCGCTCGAGGCGGGGTTGGGTTGGATCACCAAGCTGAACAAGGGCACGTTCATGGCACATGATTTTCTGGAAACCCAAAAACAGCAGGGCGTTACGCGCAAGCTGGTGGGACTGGAAATGATCGACAAGGGCATTCCCCGAAATGGCTATGTGATCGCGGATTTGGAAGGACATCCGATCGGGCATGTTACCTCCGGTACGCAATCGCCCAGCCTGGGTAAGGCCATTGGTATGGGGTATGTTAAACCAGCGTGGGCGGCCATTGATACACCGGTGACCATTATCGTTCGGGACAAGCCTTTGCAGGCGCGGGTAGCTAAGATCCCGTTCCAGTAAAACGCGGGCTTCGGTTTCTTACATTTGCCGAGGCATGCCCACCATTCACCTCACCACATTTATCTCTCAATCGGCCGACATCGTATTCGACCTGATGCGACATGTGGGGTTGCAGCGCGATGCCCTCTCGGCCTATCGGCAACAGGCCGTGGCCGGAACGCGTTTTGGTTTACTGGAGTCGGGTGAGACGATCACGTGGCGGGCGCATCATTTTTTCAGCGACCGACTGATCCGTTTCAAGGTCCTGGATATGATTCCCGGAGATCGCCTCATTTTGGAGCAGATGATGGGACCATTCCTCTCTTTTCGGGAGGAGCGGTATGTGAAGTCCTGCGAAAACGGCTCGATCTTGATCGACCTGGTGCACTATGAGTGGAAGCAAGGGCGGTTGGGCCGGGTAGCGGACCGGTTGTACCTGGGAAGTTATCTTGAAAAAATATTGAACCTACACATCGATGCCATTCGGAGATCGGCCGAAAGCAAGCGATGGCAAACCTATTTGATGAAATGAGTCAGCCCAAGCCCTCTCTGCATACTTGTTTGTCTCCGGCCTTGTTGCATTTGTATGACCTGTCGAACAGCGTCATGGTGATCATCGATGTGTTTCGGGCCACTTCCACCATCGCTTCTGCTTTGCACAACGGGGCGAGGTCCGTCATTCCCGTCGATTCTGTTCCCAAGGCCATCGAGATCAGCAAAAGCATAGATGGGATCGCGGCGGGTGAGCGGGATGGGATGATCGCCGAGGGGCTGCAACACGGCAACTCCCCCCTTGAGTACACGCGCGATTTCATCGGCGGGCGGACACTGGTGCTGACCACCACCAATGGGACGCGGCTCTTGCAGATGGCGTTGGATCGCCATGCCGATACGATCATTAGCGGGTCTTTCCCCAATCTTTCCAAGGTCTGTGATTTTCTGCTGGCCTCTGGCAAGCCGGTGATCCTGGGTTGTGCGGGCTGGAAGGACCGATTCAATCTGGAGGACACCCTGTTTGCGGGTGCCGTGATCGATCGGCTCGAGCAACACTTCACGATCCATTGCGATTCGTCGCGCATGGCGGTGGATCAATATCGTCAGCAACAAGCCGATCTGATCGGGTTTGCCCCTCAATTGACGCATTACCACCGGCTCGTAAACCGATTCGGACTGATCAAAGACATCGAGTTCTGCCTGACCGTTGATGCGGCCCCGGTGTTGCCGGTGTACCGTGATGGGCGGTTGGTGGCTGAGTAGGTCCGGTGTCCGCTGCGCGGACGTCCGATGACCGATGACCGATGACCGGGGCGGCCCAATTACCCACTATCCACTATTTAACTAAAACTTACATCCGACACCGGACTGCGCAGCGTACATAACTTCCTGCCAATTTCCTTCGTAATCTGACAAAATTTCGAATACCTTTGCCGGTTACTCCAATCGACTCAGGGGTGACGTTAAAATCGCAATACCCCTTGGCCTTACCCCACCTTCTCAAACCAATTTACACATTGGGCACCGACGAAACCATTCGTCGCGGCAAAAAGATCCATGCCATTGGGTATGCGGAGCTGGCCGATTACGATGACTTGTTTGCTACGGCGGTGTTTCGGGTGAAGGACGATAACTATGCCACTTCTTATAAAGTACATATCCAGCAATTCAAGGAGCCTTCCACCACGTCGTTGCGGTGTACCTGTCCCTATAATATCGGCGACATCTGTCGGCACGAAGTAGCCGCGCTGCTGCAATTGCAGGAGATGTTGGACCGAGGCCAATTGCGTACCGGGCATTCCACGTTCGATCAGCGTCACACGGTTGCCAAGATGAAGCAGATCGAGTTAAAGACCTTACGGATGTTGAGTGGTCCGGAGGTGTTTTCGGCGGCGGAGAATTTTCTTCGGACACAGAAGGCGAAGATCGAGTATGCCGAGAATGAAATGGTAAAGGCGAGTGTGACGCTCGATGGGCAGACCTATCTGGTCATGATCAAAAAGAATGAGGAGCGCCATTTTGATACGAGCTGTGATTATGTGGATGAGCGCCACGCACTTTGTTTGCCGAAAGTCATCGTTTTCCTCCAACTCCTCCACACGTATGGAGCCAATTATTTTGACAGCATTCGTAATTGGGACAAAGAGAAGAACAAGCTTCTGGAGGCATATGGCTATACGTTGGAAGATGACCTGACCGGTAAGTTTGAATTTTCCTACAAGGATGGGAAGCCATTCCTGCGCGTACTGGATTCGTCGATCAAACGAGTTACCCCGCTGGTCACGACGCCTCGCCCCAGTGTACTCCAGCCCAAGCCCGTCCTTTCGGCGCCGGTGGTGGTGGACGAGGAGCATCCGCAACCGGCCCTGATCCATGCCAAGCGCGTGGGAGTCGTGTTTGTGTTTCAGAAAAAGACCTATCCGTATTTCAGTGTGGAGGCGATACTGGGCGAACCCAATGCCTCCGGTAGCGGGTTTGCCGGTAAGGTGGAGAAGCTCGACATCACGCGACATGTTTCCGGCATCGATATTTCCGAGGACGATCAGGAATGGATCGGCTTACTGCGAAAGATGCAGGCGCCGGAGATCAATAAATATGTGAGCCGAAATTCTCCTTTCTCCGGTATTTGGGAGAATATCGTCCAGTCTGCGGATGAGGAGTTGCCGGAAGATACCCGTGACCTGATCACGGAGTATCTCTTACCCAAGTTGAAGAAACTTTTTTCCGAGTTGGATGCCGGCTGGGCCTATTGCCTTCCTCCGGGCAAGCCTTTTACGACGGCGAACTTGCAGCCCTTGCACTTAGAGACTCAACCGGCTCAATTGTTGCTTTCGGTCAAGAAAAACGGTAGTTACCAGGTGACCGGTCGCATGAAATCCGGGGTGACCGAACTTCCGCTCAGCGATCATGAGTACGATACACCGTTATTCTTCGTCTACAACCATCAGGCCTGGTTATGGCCCGACAAGGATCGGATCCGCATGGTGGAGCGTTTTCGCTCGGGGGGCAAGCAAACGATCCCGGCAAGTGCCTGGCCCGAATACCTGAAAAATGAATTGGTGCCGTTGGCCCGTCAGTATGCGATCCAGTTTGAGAAAGGGATCATACAGTCGGTGAAGGATGAGTCGCCCGCCCTCAGCCTCTATTTGGCCGAGCGGAATGACCACTTGGTGTTTCAGCCGCGGTTTGCATACCTGGGGTATGAGGTAACGCCTTCAGACCGCGACGAGTTGATCGTTCCGCAAGGCGAGAAGGTCTTGGTGATCCAGCGTCGGCGCGACAAAGAACAAGCGTTCATCGATCGGATGAAGTCCTTGCATTCGGGTTTCATCTACGATGAGGCTTCCCATACGTTGGCGCTGAAGGGCACGGAGATCCTCAAGAACAACTGGTTCTTCCTTTTCGTTGATGCCATGAAGGAATTGAAGACGCCGGTGTATGGATTTGAATCGCTTCGGAATTTTCGTTTCAATACGGCCAAGCCGCAGACCCGGGTATTCATCAGCAGTCATACCGATTGGTTCGATGCCAAGGTGGATATATTATATGGCGATCAGCGAGTGACGGTTGCCGAGGTGAAACGGGCCTTGGCCAATAATCAGTCCTTTGTACAGCTCGGCGACGGCACACTGGGTATTTTACCCGATGAGTGGCTCAAGAAATATGCCTTGTTGTTTCGGGTAGGGGAAGGAAAGAACGATCAGCTGCGATTATCGCGTTATCACGTGTCTGTGTTGGATGAACTGTATGCACAGCGCGACGAATCGCAGCAGGAGATCGAATTGGAGGAAAAATACGAGCGGATCCGGGAGCAACATCAGATCCAGTCGGTCGAACCCTCCGAGACATTGATGCCCATCTTGCGTCCGTACCAGGTTTCCGGATTTCAGTGGCTGAATTATTTGCGGGAAGTGGGATGGGGCGGCATTTTGGCCGATGACATGGGATTGGGAAAGACCGTTCAGGCCTTGTCGATGCTGGAGCATTTTCGTCGTACGGAAGGCAAGCTGCGGGCGCTGGTGGTTTGTCCCACTACCCTGATCTACAACTGGGAGAATGAGATCCGAAAATTCACCCCCACGCTGACCTATCGCATACATCATGGGGCCGCCCGGATCCGTCAGCCCCAATCGCTCTCTGAACCCGAGATCCTGATCACCACGTACGGCACGTTGCGCAGCGACATCAAGATCTTGAGTGCGCTGCCGTTGGATTATGTACTGCTCGATGAATCGCAGGCGATCAAGAATCCGGCCAGCAAGGTGACGCGAGCAGCAGGATTGTTGCAGGCGAAATATCGACTCTGCATGAGCGGAACGCCGTTGCAGAACAATACGTTTGACATTTATGCGCAGATGCATTTTTTGAATCCCGGGATGTTGGGCACGATGGAGTTTTTCAAACAGGAGTTTGCCATTCCCATCGACAAGTTGGGAGAAGCCGATCGAAAAGAGCATTTGCGAAAGTTGTTGTATCCGTTCATCCTTCGTCGAACCAAAGAGCAAGTGGCCAAAGATCTTCCGGAGAAACAGGAGATGATCCTTTATTGTGAGATGGAAGAGGAGCAACGTTCGATCTATGATGCCTACCGAAATGACTATCGGAACCAGATCCTGGGCTCCATCGAAAGCATGGGCATCCAAAAATCACAACTGACCATTTTGCAGGGCTTGATGAAACTTCGCCAGATCTGTGATTCCCCGGCCATTTTGAACGAAAAGGAAAAATTTGAGAATCACTCGATCAAGCTGGAGGAATTGGCCCGGGAGCTGATGGAGGGGATTGGCACCCACAAAGCCTTGGTATTCTCTCAATTTTTGGGGATGCTGGGCCTGATCCGCGACCGACTCAAGGAATTGAATGTTTCCTACGAATATTTTGATGGCAGTACCACGGCTCCGGATCGGGAAAAGGCCATTCGCCGCTTTCAGGACGACGATTCGGTACGGGTGTTCCTGATTTCTTTGAAAGCCGGCGGGGTAGGATTAAACCTTACGGCGGCTGACTATGTCTATATCGTCGATCCGTGGTGGAACCCGGCTGTGGAGCAACAAGCCATCGACCGAACGCACCGGATCGGTCAGACCAAAAACATTTTCGCTTATCGAATGATCTGTAAAGACACCATCGAAGACAAGATCTTACAGTTACAGGAAAAAAAGCGGGCACTGGCCCGTGATATCGTCTCCGATGAGACCGGATTTGTTAAATCACTGACGCGGGAAGACGTGGAATACCTATTTAGTTGAGGCTATGAGACCTATAGAGCAGCCGTTTAACAATGGTTGAACAGTGGCTTAACGATGGTTTATTAGCAGCTCTTCAACCACCGCTCAACCACTGTTCAACCATTGTTAAACCCTAAACCTCTTCAAGGTTGTTTTGTTAAAGTATTCCTACGCAACATGATAATTCCCTGAAATGCGTCTAACTTGCGGCCATCAAAACCATCTATGAGACTGATTTATAGCCTATTTGCTCTTTTTTGTTTGTCCCAAAGCCTCCACGCGCAGAAAGCGGACGGGGCTATTCGGGGTCGGATCTTGGATTCGGCCTCCGTCCAGCCGGTAGCCGGGGCAACGGTCAGTCTCTTACAGGCGACCGACTCTTCCTTAGTAACCTTTACGGTTTCCAATAAAAACGGACAATTTGAGTTCAAAGGCATTGCCAATGGCGAGTACAAAGTCGTTATTGCACACCAGAGCTTGGAATCTTTTCAAAAGCTGATTTCCGTCACTGCTGAAAATCATTCGGTCGACCTGACCGACCTGAAGATCGCTCCAAAAGTGAAAACCCTCACGGGTGTGGTGATCAACACGGAAGCACCTGTTCAGATCAAAGGCGACACGGTTCAATTCAAGGCGGATGCCTTCAAGACGCGCCCCAATGCCACGGTAGAGGATCTGCTGAAAAAAATCCCCGGTGTACAGGTCGACAAAGACGGAGGCGTGACGGCACAAGGGGAGTCGGTTCAAAAGATCTATGTAGATGGAAAAGAATTTTTCGGGAACGATCCTAAACTCGCCACCAAGAATTTAACCGCAGAGATGGTCGAGAGTGTTCAGGTGTTCGATGATATGAGCGAGCAAGCCCGGTTCACGCGCGTAGACGATGGTAGTCGCAGCAAGGCCATCAATATCAAATTGAAAAAGGACAAGAATAAGGGTGTATTTGGACGGGCCCTGGCCGCACACGGCGATCAAGGACGTTATGAAGGAAATATGAGTGCCAATGTGTTCAATGGCAACAATCGGCTCTCGGTTCTTTTCAATACCAACAACATCAATAAGCAAGGATTCTCCTTTTCGGACATCATCAGTTCGATGGGTGGTTTCAGTGGCTTTGGTGGTGGTGGCGGTGGCGGCGGCGGCTTCGGAGGAAGTGGCGGTGGAAGTGGCGGCGGTAGTGGCGGTGGTGGATTTGGCGGCGGCGGCGGTGGTGGAATGACCATGATCGCTACGCGTGGCGGTGGTGGGTTCGGCGGATTTGGTCCGAGCACCGGTCCTACCGGCATCACGACTTCTCTTTCGGCCGGACTCAATTTCAATACCGAGTACAAAACCAAGCTGAAGGCAAGCGGCAGTTATTTCTTTTCGCGCACCAATAACGAGCAGCGGCAGGAGACCTATCGTCAAACCTTCTTTCCCGGCGATTCGATCGCTTATCTGAATCGGAATAGTTACTCCGACAACACCAACCAGAATCACCGCGTGAACATGCGGATCGAGTACGCGATCGATTCCATGAATTCCATTCTGTACACGCCCAGTCTGACCCTGCAGCACTCGGATAATTTCAACGAGGACAGTTCCTGGACCCGCTCCGTTTCTCCCACGCTGAATTATCTGGCATTGACCAGCAATACCGTCAACACCAATGTGCGCGACGGCTTGAACGCCGGCAACAACCTGTTGTATCGTCGTCGTTTCCAGAAGATCGGCCGAACTTTTACGCTGGGCTGGAACAATACGTACGGAGAAAGTGAGAGTGAGGGCTATAACCGGTCGCCCATTTATTTCTTCAAGCCCGATGGTAGTGCACAGGGTGCCCTCAACCAGAACCAGCAGAATTTGCAGGAGACCTTTACCCGCAACAACGTATTAAGTACTTCATACACTGAACCGCTGGCTGCGAATAAGATCTTGGAAGTAAATTATGCCTATACCCTGAACAAGAACACTTCCGACAGACGTACGTTCAATTATAATACACTATCGAAGGAATATGATATTGTGAATTTGTTCCTGACCAACCGCTTCGAGAACACTTTTGAGGCCAGTCGTTTCGGGGCCAACTTCCGCGTGCAGGAGAAGAAGTACAACTATCAGTTGGGCCTGGGTGTACAGCGGGCTACGCTGACCAGTGACAGCTATCAGGCGATCTTGGCAAAAGATTCGGTGACCAAACAGTCCTTCACTAATTTCTTTCCTCAAGCGAGTTTCAATTGGACGCCCAGCCGTACAAAGGGTTTGCGTTTCAATTATCGCGGTCGAACCAATCAACCCAGCGTCACGCAGTTGCAGGACGTATTGGATGTTTCCAATCCGTTGTTTGTGCGCACCGGTAACCCGGCGTTGGACCAGGAGTTCTCGCACAACGTGAACCTGAACTTCAACACCTTTGACATGGCGACGTTCAAGTATATCGCGGCCAATATCAACGTCAATGCCGTTCAAAATAAGATCGTCAATAGCATCGACACGTTGCGCAAGGGAATTCAGTTGACCCGTCCGGTCAACCTCAACGGCGCCGTAACTACCTCTGCGTTCTTCACGATCGGATTGCCGTTCAAGAATGCCAAACTCAAAGGATCGAGCTTGAATTTTACCTCCTTCCTGTTGTACAACCGTGACGTCAGTGAGCTCTACAAGCAATTGAACGTCGGAAAGACCATCACGCTTACACAAACGGTAGGTGCCAATTTCAACCTGAAGGAAAAATGGGACTTGGCGTTCAAGGGCAGCCTGTCTTACTACAATATCAAATATTCCGTGAACACAGCCTTGAATGAATCGTATCTCTCGCAGACCTATTCGTTCGATGTGGCCTATACGTTTCCGAAGAATTATATCTTATCGACTGATATCGATTATTACATCAATACCGGACGGGCGGCCGGCTTCAACCAGAACATTCCGCTTTGGAATGCCAGCTTTGCCAAGCAGTTCCTGAAAAAGAAGAATGCTGAGTTGAAGTTCACCATTAACGACCTGTTGAATCAGAACCAAAGCATCACGCGAAACACCGGCGACAACTATTTCGAGGATGTTCGAAGCATGGTACTGCGTCGATATTTTATGGTCAGCCTGCTCTTCAATCTCAACCGGATGGCCGGTAAGAGCACGCAACCGCAAATGCCGCGGTTCATGGAAAGGAATATGAGAGATGTACGAATCAATTGAGCGGGGTCCGCTGCGCGGACGTCCAATGACCAATGTCGAATTTACCCGCCGAAGCTTTAGCGAAGGTGGGTGACCGCCGAAGCTTTAGCGAAGGTGGGTGACCGCCGAGCAGTCCGCTCATCCCCTCATCCCCTTCACCCTTCTTTTCGTAATATTGGTATAAATTATCCCCCATCAAACACCTTC
>CAXRAX010000033.1:0-18552 GCA_964229195.1 Chitinophagaceae bacterium
CCTTCCGAAAACTGATCCCCGCCCTGCTGTTGTTCGCCCTCTTCAAGAGCTCCGATATCTTTCTGCTTCTGATGGCCCGGGAAGCCGTGGGGGATACATCTGTATCGCTCTGGAATAGATCGATCCCGGCCGATGCCTGGATCATTGGTGCCGACCTATTGTATAATGCCGTCTATGCCCTCCCGGCCTACCCCTTAGGCCGATGGGCCGAACGGATCGGCACGCGGATCATGATCACGGGCGGATTTATTCTATTCGCTATCGTATATGCCGGATTTGGCAGCGGCGTGAACGCACAGACCCTGGTCCTGCTTTTCTGTTTATACGGGATCTATGCCGCGGCCACCGAAGGAATGATCAAGGCCTGGATCAGTGAACAGGTGCCTCCTGAGAAAACCGGGACGGCCATCGGTTTCTATACCTCGTTGGAAAGTATTTCGATCTGGTTGGCCAGCGGGATCGCCGGAATGCTGTGGACTTTCGGAAACGCCTCCCTCCCTTTCTACGTGAGTGCCGGAGTAGCCGCACTCGTGGCCACCTACCTGATCCTATTTGGAAAACTGAAAGCCCAGTAAACGCTGCGCCTCATCAGAAAGGGCAGGAACCTTCCCGGACTCCACCAAAAAACTGGTCAGCTCCGCGATCTCACGAAAGATATAATGCTTATCGGCCGCGCCCTTCAAATAATCCCTGCCCGTGCTGCCCCCTGTTCCCATGCGGATCCCGATGACTCGCTGAACCATGTTCATATGCCGGTATCGCCACAAACTGAGCTGATCATCGATCTCCAGCAAGGCATGGAGCAATCGATACGGCAAATGAAGCAACGGATAGCCCCGGTGCAACATGATAAATAAAGCAGCCCGGCATGCGCGGGGAGATAAACTACGCTCAGCGGCCGACTCCGTGAAGATCCCATCAAAGGCCGCCGCCGCATTTTTTTCTTCATTGGATAAACTTCCGAGAAAGACCGAGCGATAGGCCGGCCAAAATTCGGCTGCCTCCCGATCCAAAAACGGCATGCGCTCCAGCCAGGCATTCAACAATTGCAACAAGGATTGGGCCGACTCTGCCTGTCGAATTCGTTCGACCTGCTCAGGACGCAACTGGGAGAGATAATAATCGTGGCCGTGCCGGTGGACAAACTTCAATCCCAGTTTCGCCTCCAACTCCTTGAACTGCCAACTCTGAAATCCGCTGGCCGGCCGAAGCAGATCCCGGAACTCCAGAAAATCGGAGGCCGTCATCGTCTCCATAATATCGATCTGATGTACCAGCACTTTCAAAATGGTGCCGCACCGGTCGAGGCGATGCACCAATGTTTGCAAGGCCGGCGAATTATCGTTCAACGAGGGATTCTTCAGCAATTGCAAAGCGGAGTCGACCTCGGTGTGCAATTGTTTGAACCAAAGTTCATAGGCCTGATGTATGACAATGAAAAGCGACTCGTCGTGCGCCGGCTTACCGGCTTTGACGCTTTCCAGATCCTGTGCACGTAGGATCTTATCGAGTTGTAAATAATCACTATAGTTCATGAAGGGTGAAGGATGAAGGGTGAAGAAGTTTGGAGTTGGGAGTTAGGGGAATTCGTGGCCGATGTCGCGGCGAAGATATTTTTGCTCGAAGCGGACCTTGGCTTGTTCCGTTTGTGCCAGGGCTACTGCCGCTGCGATCGAGTCGCCGTAGGCCGTAACGGTCAGTACCCGACCGCCCTGCGTTTTAAGTTCGCCGTCCTGATGCGTCGTACCCATATGAAATAAGACACAGGTTGGATCCACCTGATCCACACCCGTGATCGAATACCCTTTTTGATAGGCCTCCGGATAACCCCCACTCACCGCCACCACGGTGGCAGCTGCCCGTGGATCCGCTTCCGCCTGCTTATTTTTCAACTCGCCGTTACCGGTTGCCAATAACAAGGCGAGCAGATCCGATCGCAGGCGTGGCATCACCACCTCTGTTTCCGGATCGCCCATGCGGCAATTGTATTCGATCACGTACGGCCGATCGCCATCGATCATGAGTCCGATGAACACAAACCCCCGATAGCGAATATTTTCCTTGGCTAACCCTTTGATGGTGGGACGAACAATTTCCTCCTCAATGGTTCTTCGCAAGGCCGTGGTCATGAACGGAACGGGACTCACCGCTCCCATCCCACCGGTATTCAATCCGCTATCGCCCTCGCCGATTCGCTTGTAATCCTTTGCCTCGGGTAAGATCAAATATTCCCTTCCATCCGTCAATACAAAAACAGATACCTCGATGCCTTGCAGAAATTGCTCCACCACCACTTTCGCACCGGCCGCCCCAAACTTGGCCTCTTGGATCATCTCCCGAAAGGTCTGCTTCGCCGAATCCACGTCTTGCGCTATCACCACTCCTTTCCCCGCGGCCAACCCATCGGCCTTCAAAACGATCGGTAAGGGATGCTGACTCAGATAATCCAACCCTTCTTCGAAATTATCCGCTTGAAACTCGCGGTAACCGGCCGTGGGAATTCCGTGCCGCAGCATGAACGATTTGGCATAAGCCTTGCTGCCTTCGAGTTGGGCACCTTCTTGAGAAGGACCGATCACGATCAGATCCGTGAGCTCATCAGCCGATTCGAGATAATCGGTGAGGCCATTCACGAGCGGGTCTTCTGGTCCCACCAGAACCAACCCGATACCGTGATCGACACAGGCTTTTCGGATGGCAGGGAAATCCGAGACTGCAATCGGGAGGTTGGTACCCAGGTCGGCCGTGCCCGGATTGCCGGGAGCAATAAAGAGATGCTCGCAAAGCGGACTCTGGACGATTTTCCAGGCCAGGGCATGTTCCCGTCCGCCAGAACCAAGGATCAATACATTCATATAAATACCTCGCTGGGAGGGGCTAAAGATACTCCTAAAAAAGGCGGATAACCCTTTTTTGGCTATTTTGGGGCAACGGCCGCCGGGCCATTTCTTAACCAATCACCATCACGTATGTCATCCAATCGACACCCTAAAGGACTGTGGGTTCTCTTCGGAACCGAAATGTGGGAGCGCTTCAACTTCTACGGAATGCGCACCCTGCTGACCCTGTTTATCGTAAATGCCCTGATGATGAGCAAAGAGGAATCCTCTTTGATCTACGGGGGATTTCTGGGTCTTTGCTACCTCACCCCTATGTTAGGTGGTTTCATCTCCGATCGTTTTCTCGGCAACCGCTACTGCATTCTGCTGGGTGGCATCCTGATGGCAACCGGCCAATTGTTGCTCTTCTTCAGCGCCAGCATCTTCGACCAAAACCTCGACCTGGCCACCACCTTATTATATATAGCCCTGGGGGTGATCATCTTTGGAAACGGCTTCTTCAAGCCCAACATCTCCAGCATGGTGAGCAGCTTGTATCCCAAGGCGGAGAAGAATAAACTGGATACGGCTTTCACCATTTTTTACATGGGGATCAACCTGGGTGCTTTTCTCGGACAATTGATCTGTCCCCTGCTGGGCGACATTACCGATGCCGCCGGCAACCGCGATATCTACGCCTTCAAATGGGGCTATCTGGCCGCCTCCATCGCCATGGTGATCGGCACCATCACCTTCTTCTTGTTAAAAGATAAATATGTGATCACCCCGGAGGGACGGGCCATTGGCGGACTTCCGAAGGACAATGTTTCCAGCGACTACGAAGAAGGAGAATCCCAAAAAGCGATCTTCTCTAATACGGCACTCGCCACAACCGGAGTGCTCTTCGTGATATTGGGACTTTCCTTTTTCTTCCTCTTGGGGCAAAACGTGATCTATTCGATCATCTACGCGGCGGGTATCTCATTGGCACGACTCATCCTCTCCGACAGCTCCATCACCAAGGTGGAGCGCGACCGGATCTGGGTGATCTATATCGTCTCCTTCTTTGTGATCTTCTTCTGGGCTGCTTTCGAACAGGCCGGATCCTCACTCACTTTTATCGCCGACAATCAAACCGATCGCAACTTCTTTGGCTGGGATATGCCTCCGTCAATGGTGCAGATCTTCAACGGGATCTTCGTGGTGATGTTCGCCGTGCCCTTCAGTATTTTATGGGATAAACTGCGTGCCAAGGGCAAAGAGCCGATTTCGCCCTTCAAGCAAGCGATCGGACTCTTGCTCATCGCCGTCAGCTATTTCATCATCGCCCACAACGTGAAAGATCTGGGCAATAGCGGATTGCTGGCCGTCAAATGGCTGATCTTGCTCTACCTGATCCAAACCTTTGGAGAACTCTGCCTGAGTCCCATCGGTCTCTCCCTCGTCGGTAAACTGGCTCCCAAACGTTTTTCCTCTCTTCTGTACGGCGTATTCTTCCTGTCGAACGCCTCCGGGTATGCCCTGGCCGGGACCCTGGGCGCTATTCTGCCCCCTACGAGTGAACAATACATCGCCGCAGAGAAATCCAATATCAACCTAAAAGATATCCTGGATGGAAAAACAGACCCTACCGGCGAACAACTCTTTGTGCTGGCCAAGCTCAAAGCCGCAGAGATCAACGACGACCTGGCCAGCGAGAACAACATCGAGTTCACCGATTATTTCAAAGACCCCACCAAACAACTGACCTCCGAACAATATGCCCTGATCAAAGAGAAAAAGATCGTCACCGTTGAATACCCCACGTTTGCCGGTTTTACGATCCACAACCTGTTTGAGTTCTTCATGGTATTTGTAATACTGTGCGGCATTGCTTCGGTCCTGCTATTCGGACTTACCCCGAAACTGAAGCAGATGATGCACGGGGTGAACTAGTTCAGCGTTTTGAGTCAAATCATAATTTTGGATAATGAGATCGGTGCGCGCCTTAAAATATGGTCTTCCCTTCCTGCTGTTTTTGGCAGCGGCCTATGCCTTTCAGGTGCAGGGATGGCAAGTCTGGATCCCGATGATCTTGGTTTGGGTACTGATCCCCTCGCTGGAACTGCTGATCGCTCCCCGAGCTGAAAATCTATCTGCCGCCGAAGAAGAGATGGCCAAGCAGGACCGGATCTATGACTACCTGCTCTACCTCTCCGTACCGGTGCAATACTTCATGCTCTATCAGTTCCTGGTATCCATGCAAGACATTGAGCTCACCACCTGGGAAAGGGTGGGTCGCATCGGGGCCATGGGCATTTTGTGTGGCAGCTTCGGCATCAACGTGGCACACGAACTCGGACACCGCGTCAATCGCTTCGAACAAACACTGGCCAAAAGCTTATTGCTGACCTCTCTCTACATGCATTTTTTCACCGAGCACAACAAAGGCCATCACAAACGCGTCGCTACTCCGGAAGATCCCAGCAGCGCCCGCTACGGTGAGATGATCTATACGTTTTGGTTCCGGACCGTGATCATGGGCTACCTCAGTGCTTGGCACATCGCCAACGAAGAATGCCGGAAAAAAGGACGAAGCGTCTTTAGCCTGCACAACGAAATGATCCGGTTTCAGTTGATACAAGGTGCGTTCGCCGGACTGATCTATTGGTTCTTCGGCGGATGGGTGCTCTTGTATTTCCTGGGGGCCGCCGGAATGGGAATCTTGTTGCTGGAGACCGTGAATTACATCGAGCATTATGGCTTGCAGCGCCGGTCCACCGAAGAAGGCAAATACGAACGCGCCATGCCCGAACACAGCTGGAACAGCGATCACATGATCGGCCGACTTTTTTTATTCGAACTCAGCCGCCACTCCGATCACCACTATCTCGCCAGCCGTAAATACCAAGTACTTCGACACCACGACGAGGCCCCGCAAATGCCCACCGGTTACCCCGGCATGATGTTATTGAGTCTGCTACCCCCGGCCTGGTTCGCCATCATGAACCGGCGCATTAAAAAAATGGCTGCTGCCTGATTTAAGGCAACGAAATGCTGCTCATCCCAAAATAGGAGTGTAAAACCTTGGGCAATCGAATTCCCTCCGACGATTGATTGTTCTCCAGCAGAGCCGCTACGATACGCGGCAAAGCCAGGGAACTACCATTGAGCGTATGCAGTAGATTCGACTTTCCATGCTCATCCTTGTACCGAAGTTTCATTCGGTTGGACTGAAACGTTTCAAAATTGCTGACCGAACTCACTTCCAGCCATTTTTCCTGAGCGGCACTGAATACTTCAAAATCATACGTAAGCGCCGAGTTAAAACTCATGTCGCCGCCGCATAGACGCAGGATACGGTAAGGCAATTCGAGGTCGATCAATAATTTTTCGACATGCGCCACCATCTCATCTAACACCGCGTAGCTGGTTGCGGGCTCAACCAACTGAACGATCTCCACTTTATCAAATTGATGCACGCGGTTCAATCCGCGTACATCCGCCCCGAAACTGCCTGCCTCCCGACGAAAGCAGGGCGTGTACGCCGTCAACTTCACGGGCAGGTCGGCCGGTTTAAGAATAGTGTCGCGATAGATATTGGTCACCGGTACCTCGGCGGTAGGGATCAAATAATAATTATCCGCGGTCATGTGATACATCTGCCCCTCTTTGTCGGGCAGCTGCCCGGTCGCATAGGCCGAGGCGGCATTGACCAAATAAGGCGGGATGTACTCCAAATAACCGGCGGCGGTGTTGTGGTCAAGAAAATACTGGATCAGAGACCGCTGCAAACGAGCCCCCTTTCCTTTATATAAAGGGAATCCGCTGCCGGTGAGTTTGGCGCCGGTCTCAAAATCGATCAGGTCGTATTGCTTGATCAGGTCCCAATGCGCAACCTTTTGAGTGAGCGTTGGCATGACGCCGCCTTCCTTGACCACCACATTATCAGCCGCCAGCTTCCCCTCGGGAACGATATCGGCGGGGAGGTTGGGCAATTTCACCAGCTCATCCTGCAAAAACTGCTCGACCCTTGCCAATTCATTTTGTAAGGGTTGCAGTTGCTCTTTCAGAGAGGAGACGGCTTGTTTTTTGGCCTCGGCCTCGTCGCGCTGACCTTTGGACATGAGCTGACCGATCTCTTTGGAAGCCGCGTTCACCTGTGCCAGCAGGTTGTCACTATCCAATTGAAGTTTCTTGCGCTGATCATCCAGATCGATGACCTGATCCACGATCTCCACCGATGAAAAATGCTTTTTTTGGAGTTTTTTCTTGACTCCCTCCGGATCCTGACGCAATAAAGCCAAGGTCAGCATGTCAGTTCGATTTGCCGCTAAGGTAACGCATCTATCTTTGCGTCATGCTTGGAAACGACGACCTGCAACAAAGATGGTGGAACCTGGAAGCTTCACTGGTGGAACGATTTGGCAAAAAACCCGACCTGGAGGCCATTCTGTTCCTGATCGGTATTCAGGAGTTCGGACAGATCCGGGAAACCTTCAGCAAGGAGGAGAAACAGGACCTGATGCATATCGCCGTTTGCAGCCTGCTTTCCAACAGCGGCTATTATGAAATGGACGGCGTGGATGAAGAGGGCTGGCCCCATTTTCGTCAGCTCAAACCCATGCCACCGATGAATCCGATGGAACAGGAAAATTTCATCAAGGACCATGTCCTGCTTTATTTTGAACAATCTTCCTTCTTATGAGAACTGTTATTCGATTCTTTTCATTGCTCTCGTTGTTTCTGAGTTTGGATCTCGCTGCCCAGCCAGATACCACTTTGCGAAAAAAAGACAGAAAAAAGGATGTGCAACTCACCACTACCCAGGGCGTGATGGTGCTTCGACTCTCCGACTCCACACCCCTTCACCGCGATAATTTCTTGCGGCTGGTGAAATCCGGTTATTACGACAGTACCCTTTTTCACCGGGTGATCAAGAACTTCATGATCCAGGGAGGCGATCCGAATTCCAGACAGGCAAAACCTGGTCAACCGCTGGGCAATGGCGGTCCGACCGAACGCATCCCGGCCGAATTCCGACCCGGGCTCTTCCATAAAAAAGGCGTGTTGGCGGCGGCGCGGGATAACAATCCCGAAAAAGCCAGCAGCGGCAGTCAATTCTACATCGTGCAAGGAAAAATCTTCACCGATGCCGGTCTCGATTCGGTGGAAACCTTTCGTTTGCAAGGCCGCAAATTGCCCCTCGAACACCGCGAAGTCTACAAAACACAGGGGGGTGCCCCGCATCTCGACCAGAATTATACTGTGTTTGGGGAGCTGGTCCGCGGAACAGAGGTCTTAGATGCCATTGCCGACACCCCAACCAGTAAGGGCGCTGACCGGGATCGGCCCCTGACCGATTGCCGCATCCTAAAAGCCGAACTGATCAAGCGGCGGCGGTAAGTATCTATCCTTATTTTTGTGCCTCAATTCAATCACATGAACTTCCCTGAAAATCTCCGCTACACCAAAGACCATGAATGGATCTTGATCGAAGGCAATACCGCTACCGTCGGCATCACCGAGTACGCACAACGCGAATTGGGTGATATCGTATTCGTAGAAGTGGATACGGTTGGCAAACCTCTCGAAAGCGGAGCCGTTTTCGGAACCGTGGAAGCGGTTAAAACAGTGTCCGATCTTTTTCTGCCGATCAGCGGCACCATCACCGAACTGAACCCTGCCCTGAGCGGCGCTCCGGAGCTGGTGAATTCCGATCCCTACGGAGAAGGATGGATGGTGAAAATGACTTTGAGCGATCCGGGACAACTGGAGGGACTGATGGATGCCGCGAGCTATGCCTCGCTGGTGGGCTGATGCCATGCTCTCGTTTCTGAATAAATATAGACCTGGTTACCTGCCGGCCATTATCTGGCTGGGCTTCAGTATCTACATATTCTGTCTGCCAGGTTCCAGCCTGCCAGATTACAATTGGCTGATCGAAATAAATTTTGATAAGCTCGTACACTTCGGCATTTTTTCGGTGCAGGTCTTTTTGACCTGCTGGGGTTACCGGGGACGAAACCCGGACACCCTCTCCCCCACTATCCCTTTTTTGCTGTTTACCTCGCTGGCCATTGTGTTTGGGGTGGTAATTGAGTTTCTGCAGGACGGTTACATCCCCAACCGATCCTTTCAGGTCGGGGATATTGTGGCCGACACCTTGGGCTCGGTCATCGGTTGCTGGATCTCGGTCATGAGTTTCTACAAAAAATAAACCCCTGTGGAAACAGGGGTCGCAACCAAAACTAACTGCTTATGAGAAAAAGTTGTGTTCTTTTAGAGTATAACGTGAATTTACATTGAAAAGTTGCCTTCCGCTGTTAAGGAAAGCATAATTGCCCGAAAACGTAAATAAACACCGGTTGGCTGTGGAAAATACTGACCGCTCTGGGGGATTTAAACATTCTTGGTCAGCTTCTCGGCATTCTCCGCAAATTGTAAGGCGTCGATCAAATCTTGCACTTCGCCGTTCAGAACGGCATCCAGATTATAGAGGGTCAACCCGATCCGGTGGTCGGTCACCCGGCCTTGCGGAAAGTTATACGTGCGGATCTTGGCACTGCGGTCGCCGGAACTGACCAAACTTTTTCGATGACGGGCGATCTCTTCTTCCTGCTTACGCACTTGTTCCTCGTATAATTTGGTTCGCAGCATCTGCATCGCCTTCTCGCGGTTGCCCAGCTGGGTGCGTTCGGTCTGACAGATCACGACCGTCCCGGTCGGAATATGGGTGAGCATCACCTTGGTTTCTACCTTGTTCACGTTCTGTCCGCCTGCCCCGCCGCTTCGGGCCGTTTCCATCTTCACATCGGCCGGGTTCACTTCCACATCCACCTCCTCCGCCTCGGGCATCACCGCTACCGTGGCAGCTGAAGTATGCACCCTTCCGCTGGCTTCCGTAGCTGGTACCCGTTGCACCCGGTGTACACCGCTTTCAAATTTCAGGATGCCGTAAACCTCTTCGCCCACTACTTCCAATTGCACTTCTTTGTAGCCGCACACGGTTCCTTCATTTTCACTGAGGACGGCCGTTTTCCAGCCCTTGCCCTCGCAATACCGCATATACATTCGTAGCAGATCACCGGCAAACAGACTGGCCTCGTCGCCTCCGGTGCCGGCCCGGATCTCCAAAATGGCATTCTTGTCGTCCTGCGGATCTTTGGGAATCAAGAGTTGTCGGATCTGTGCTTCCTGCGTCTCGCGGGAAGTTTCCAACCCGGGCAACTCCATCTTCGCCAATTCCCGCAACTCCGCATCGTCTCCCTGCAAGGCTTCCTTGTAGAGGGATATGTCGTCCAAGGTTTTTTTATAGGCATGATAGGCCACTACGATCTTCTCCAGACTTCGGTACTCCTTGCTGGTGGCCGTGAATTTGGCGTTGTTGCCCACGATCTCCGGATTGGTGAGGGCAACACCCAGTTGATCGAATCGGGCTTGTATGGCTTCTAAACGGTCGAGCATAACGTGGCGGGCAAAACTATGAAGATTACCTTTGCCGTCTACGATGACCATGCGCAAATTCCAGGCCCAAGAACTATTTGATGGCAAATCCCTTCATGCCAACCAAGTATTGATCACCGATACGGAGGGCAAGGTCTTGGATATCGTTCCTGCGGAACAAGCCGGAGCAGACATAGAAATGTTCGCGGGCACCTTGATTCCCGGCTTTATCAATGCGCATTGTCACCTGGAGTTAAGTCACCTGAAAGACGTCATTCCGCCCCATACCGGACTCATCGAATTCCTCTGCTCGGTCGTTACCAAAAGAGGATTTGATCCTGCCATCATCCAGGAGAAAATCCAACAGGCCGAGCAGGAGATGTATCAAAACGGGATCGTAGGCGTGGGCGACATCGGCAATACGGCCGACACCGCCACCGTCAAAAAACAAAGTCGCATCTGCTGGCAAAATTTTACCGAAGTACTCAGCTTCACCGACGAAAAAGCCGAGGCATCCTGTTTGCATTTCCAAGGAGTGGCCAATGAATTGAAAAAAGCTTTGGCAGATAGCCCGCTCCCACACCGAACCAGCCTGGTGCCACACGCTCCCTACTCCATCTCCCCGCGAAGTTTTGAATGGATCAACCAAGCCACCACCGGCGAAGTGATCTCCCTGCACAATCAGGAACATCCGGCAGAGGACGATCTCTACCGAACCGGAAAAAGTGAATACCTGCGGCTATTTAAGATCTTCGGGATCGAGCAATCGCCGTTTCCCGTCACCGGCAAATCGGCCCTTCGTTCCGTCTTACCCTATTTCAACCGAGCACAAACCATCCTGCTGGTGCACAACACCAGCACCCCGGAAGAAGACATCGCCTGGGCCGAGCAATATGCAAAAGAAAACGGATTGACCTTGATCTGGTGTCTTTGCATCAATGCCAATCTATATATAGAGAATAAAGTACCGCCGGTTGAGTCGCTCCTGCGACAAGGCTGTCAGATCGTATTGGGAACCGACAGCTACAGCAGCAATTGGCAACTCAGTATTGCCAAGGAATTACAGGCCCTCCGCGATCATTTCACATCCATCCCCCATGAGACCATGCTGCAATGGGCTACCTCGTCGGGCGCCAATGCCCTTCGATGGGACGAAACGCTTGGGTCCTTTCAAAAAGGAAAAAAACCCGGCATCGTTTTGCTTTCCGAGAACTGGGAAACCAGCACTCGCTTACTCTAATACCGATCGAAGAACCGGCAAACTGCGCAAGCTTCCAAAATCGGGCTGGTGCAACTGATAGTACAATTCCAGCGATTGCAGAAGACGGCGACGCGCCTCCCGACCCAAACGTATCTCCGCGAGCTCGCCAGGGTGACGAACCCGCAACAATTGCAAAATCGATCCTGCATCCTCAGGCGATAGATACTCGCGGTGCGAAGGCTGTTGGGCAATAAACCGCCCCTCCCGCAAGTCCAACCAAGAACCCTCCTCCACCCGTTCCTCCATCAACCGAAATCCGAAGAAATAAGAAAGCTGTACGGCAAAGAACAAGGGCAGATTGGCCGCCACGGCATCCGAGCATTGATCCAACTCCAACAAACAATCCTCCACAAAATGAAACAGATCGGGATTGGGCTCGGGTTGCTTGAGGCAACGATGCAAGAGCTCGATCAAAAACAACGTCACGCTGTTTTTGGGAACCGACGTAAAGAGTTCCTTATACCAAACAGTCCATTGAAATTCCTTGATACGGTTAAGCGACTTCGAGGGATTTTGATAGACGATCAGGTCGAGCAGTGCGCCGGGCTGAAAGAGATTGGCTTGCCCGCTTCCTTTCTTCGTCGATTTGCGCACACCGCTCACGATGTAGGATTGCAAGCCGAATAGCTCGGTAAATACCGTTACCACCAAACTGGTGTCGCCGTACTTCACCGCACGCAGCACCAATCCTTTTGTTTTATGTAAGGGGGTGGACATGTTACTCTATAAAAAAGATGCGACCGTTGGCGATCGGTTTTCCCTGCTCATCCGCAACCATCACCAGATACGCACCACTGCTTACCCGCCGGCCACTGTAATCGGTACCATTCCAGGTGGCTTGCCCCCCCAAAGAACGTGTCTGATACACCAATCGCCCGTCGAGTTCGGTGATCTTGACCCAGGACCGATCGCGCAATCCCCGAATGCCGATCGTACCCGTATATCCCGGTGGTACGGGATTGGGATAGACTCGTAAGCCTTCGCCCGACTCTGCTGCCACCGTAGCATCGGAGCGGTAGGAACAAAGGCCTTTGTCCGTCGCAAAATAAACCTCCCCGTATTTTCCATCGACCACTACCTGAAGGACTTCATTGCTGAGCAGGGGACTATTCTCCTCCGTAAACTGTTGCAGCACCGTTTCGCCCCGGGCATCAATGAGAAAGACACCGCTGGAAGTAGCCACCCATTTCCGATTGGCACCATCGACTGCGATCTGGCGAATGGTTTGTCCGTTGAAAAGATACCCGGCAAAGGGACCGTTTTTGACAACGGGACGAAAAGCTTCACAGCCGGTGGAACTAAAAGCATCCTCCAAACAATCGAGCAAAGCGATGCCATTGTTCGTTCCGATCCAGATCACACCGTCGCGATCGATGGCCAAACAATTCACTTGATCACCGGGCAGATTGCCGTTGGCCGCTCCGCTTTGAAACCTTCGCCATCGATCATCGGCTGCAGTAGAAACAGAGGCGCCGGCATCATACAAAATCAATCCGCCGCCCTTGGGCGAAACGATCCATTTGTAACCGAACGGATCGATGCCGATCTGAGCCAAGGCATTTTCAGGGAGTGGAAACGGCGTAGCGAAACGATACCATTGACTGTCGCGTGTACGCACGGCCAGGGGACGATCCGCTCCGTAATTACTGACCCAAAGATGTTGTTCGGTATCGAAGGCGAGTCCGGCTACGCGGTAACTGTTTGGATCGCCGACTGCAGGCAATACGTTCCCTTGTTTGAAGATCCGAATGGCGTTGTTGGGTTGTATTTGAATCAATCCGCCGCCGTAAGAGCCGGCCCAGAGCGAGCCAGTTCGTTTGTCAGTGGCCACCGCGATCAGGTCCAGCACGGAATCCATCACGGAAAATTCGTACCGGTTGTAGTTGATCCATTTCCCCTCTCGTAAAGCGAAGAGTCCGTCTCCGTTGTATAGATAATTCCAAGCGGCGTTCACGGATCCGGCAGTGGCAAAGAGATTTCCGTCGGTGGTGAGGAGTTGGCCGGAGGCGACGCCTTGCGGACTATTGATGGAGTAGGTTTGATACGCGCTGCCGGAAGTGAACCGGGTGAGGCCTTCGAAACGATCGGCCAACCAGGGTTCGCCGTTGATCAGCAGGGATTGAACGGGAAAGGAGATTGGGGCCAATTGGGTGAGCAATCGGTGCGTGGTTCCGTCGGGATTCAAGATAAGCACGCGACTTTCTCCATTCGTTTTTCGCTGACAAAGCAGAAGTTTTCCTTCGGAGACGCGGGCATTGATCAAAGGCCAGTCGGAAGCGTGGAAGATAGTCCACTGATTGTTGCTTCGACGATAGACCGTATCGCGCACGATGGCGATCAGATCGGATCCCAATAACTGCGTGAAGGTGCAAGGGGCGCCAGGCAAACCACCAACACCACTCAATCCTTGCCAATTGTTCGGGTTGGCGGGATGGGTGCCGGTGCGGGCGATGGATTTCAATCCCTCTTCGGTGGCGG
The DNA here is from genome assembly GCA_964229195.1 of Chitinophagaceae bacterium. Classification (GTDB taxonomy): domain Bacteria; phylum Bacteroidota; class Bacteroidia; order Chitinophagales; family Chitinophagaceae; genus JJ008. The sequence continues at coordinate 13,984 of CAXRAX010000033.1, forward strand.
CATAGAAATGGGTGGCATCGAAGGCAAATTGCTTGACGGCGATGACGCGGCCGCCGGTACCGAGTCGCCACGTATCGGGAATGAGTTTTCGGATGGGATCGATTTGGACGATGCCGAGTCCGGTTGACAGATAATACCGCCCATTCAGATACGTGATCGCATGGATGGTCTTATCGCCTACGCCGGTGGCTTGTTTGAGATCGGGGATATTGAAGCGGTCATCGGCCGTGAGCAGATCGAGGTTGCTGTTTTGGTATGCGAGGAGCAGGGTTTGTGTGGAGGGCTCGAAATGGATGGCTTGGATACCGGTTTCGGCGAGTCCGTCTACTTTGCTGAACCGCTCCAGCTTCCCGCTATTTTTCTCGACGGAAAAAAGGCTGAAGGGTGTGGCCGCGAATACGCGATCGGGGCCGTTGGCCAGATCGATCGCACTTTGGTAAGGAAGGTGTTCTCGCCACGTTCCGATGGGTTGGGCCAAAGTGCCGACCGAAAGAAAAAACAGCAGCAGCGTTCCGAAGCATCGCATGAATCAAAAGTAATCGGATTTCTTGCGCTACGCGGTGTGCTTTTCGTTTCTTTGTGCCTCAATTCAAACCTATGTGGAAGGGATTGGGGCAATTCATACTTCGTTATCGGATCGTTTTATTGTTGGCCTTGGCCGGGATCACCGGCTGGATGGGGTACGAGGCCAGTCAGGTGCAGCTGAGCTATGAATTCACGCGCGCCATCCCGACCGACAATCCCAAATACAAAAGCTACCAGGCCTTCAAGGCTAAATTCGGTGAAGATGGGAACCTGCTGGTGGTGGGCATTCAAACCGATCGACTTTTTGTGGATTCGGTATTCAATGCCTATGTCGCCTTGTGCCGCGACCTCAAGCAGCTCCGCGGGGTGGAAGATGTGCTCTCCGTTCCCGGCGCGATCGGCTTGTACCGGGATTCGGCTGCCGAAAAATTAAATGCAATACCCTTGTTTCCCGAGCGGGTAGCAAATCAGGCAGAGCTAGATAGTCTGAGACAACGGTTTGAACAATTTCCTTTTTATCAGGGACTCCTTTACAACCCGGAAACGAATGCATATCTCGCTGGCCTTCGCATCAACAAGGATCTACTGGCCACCAAGGCGCGGGAGCAGGTCATTCAGCAGATCGTAGACCGGGTGGAGGCTTTTGGGCGGGAACAAAAACTAGAAATGCATATTAGCGGACTACCATTGATCCGTACGCAGGTAGCCGTGATGATCCAACAGGAAATGCGATTGTTCCTGATCGCGTCCGTCGTGTTATCCGCATTGATCCTCTTACTCTTTTTCCGATCGGTGAGTGCGATGTTGTTGTCGTTGCTGGTGGTGGGGATCGGCGTAATCTGGAGTGTTGGCTTTTTGCATTTGCTGGGATATAAGATCAGCCTGCTGACAGCCCTGATCCCGCCGTTGGTGGTAGTGATCGGCATTCCCAACTGTATCTACTTTCTCAATAAATACCATGTCGCCTACAACGAAACCGGTGCGCGTGAAAAGGCCTTGGTGACCATGGTAGAGAAGATGGGCATCGTAACCTTGTTCTGCAACATCACGGCGGCGATCGGCTTTGCCGTGTTTGCCCTCACGGAAAGTGCGCTGCTGAAAGAGTTCGGCTTGGTGGCGGGAACGAATATTTTCCTGTTATTTTTTATCTCGCTGATCCTGATCCCCTCCGTCCTCAGTTTTCTGCCGGCACCCAAAGCCAGACATACCCGATATCTCGACAATGCTCGAATGAAACGCTGGTTGGATCGGCTGGAGTTTTGGGCCCTGAATCACCGGCGGTTGGTTTACGGAATCACCGGCGCCATTGTTCTTTTCTCGATCGGCGGCATGCTGCAGTTACGCAGCGAAGGATTCATCGTGGATGACCTACCAAAGACATCGAAGATCTATACCGACCTGAAGTTTTTTGAGAAAAATTTCAAAGGCGTGATGCCCTTGGAGATCGTAGTTGACACCAAAAAGAAACAAGGTGTTACGAGAAATCTGCGCAACCTGGAGAACATCGACTCGTTATCGCAATACCTGCAATCGATTCCCGACATTGCTCGTCCCCTGAGCATCGCGGAGGGATTGAAGTTTGCCCGACAGGCCTTTTTCGAGGGTGATCCCGGCAGTTACACGCTTCCTTCCTCCTACGACTTGCCGGCACTCATGCAATATTTGAACTTTAGAAATGATTCGGCGACGGGAAAATCATCCCTGGCCAAGCTGGTAGGTAGTTTCATGGATAGTACCCGTTCGCAGGCCCGTATCAGTGTCAATATGGCCGATATTGGCAGCCGGCGGTTACCCGGACTGCTCGACAGCATCCAGTACCGGGCGGAGGAGTTGTTCAATCGGGATAGTTTGGAGGCCCTGGGAGCGGACCCGGCCAGCCGAGCCAAGCGTACGCATGCCATTGAACTGACGGGTACCAGTGTGACCTTTTTAGAAGGTAGTAGATTCATTATCAATGGATTAAAAGAAAGTATTTTCTGGGCATTCTTGTTGATCGCAGCCTGTATGTTGTATTTGTTCCGTTCGGGTCGGATCCTGCTGGCTTCCCTGATCCCTAACCTGATTCCCCTGTTGATCACGGCCGGGGTGATGGGCTGGGTGGGGGTGCCTTTGAAACCCTCGACGGTATTGGTGTTCAGTGTGGCGCTGGGGATCGCGATCGACGTTACGATCCGGTTTTTGGTCAATTACAAGCAGGAATTACCGAATCAGGGGGGGGATCGGTTGCGGACCGTAGTGGAGACCATCCACCACACGGGGATCAGTATTTTGTACACCTCGATGGTACTGATCGCCGGCTTTATCGTGTTCTGCCTCAGCGAGTTCGGTGGTACCTTAGCCCTGGGTTGGCTCACGTCGCTGACCTTGGTTACGGCCACTTTTACCAACCTGGTATTGCTGCCAGCGATCCTGATCAGCCTCGACCGAAAGCCGGGCAAATAAGCCGATTTTGGAGGGTATTTTTTCCCTTTTTGGAAAAGGCCCTTTTCCCAATGAAAAAAACGGCCTTTTTTAGCCGATTTTCCCTCATTACTGACTAATTTCAACCGCCCGTACAAACGGGCTTTTTCGAAATCTTCAAAAACTAACATGCACATGAGAAAACTGTATCTGCTCCTATTGGGAGTTGTGTTCGCCATGGCGCCTGCAATGGCCCAACGAACCCTTACCGGTAAGGTGACTGATGACAAAGGCAACCCGGTTGCCAACGCATCCGTGGTGGTGAAAGGAACGTCGTCCGGTACCACGACCAAAACCGATGGAACCTATAGCCTGAACCTGCCTGCCAACGCGCAGGTGTTGGTGATCTCCTCGGTCGACATGATCGCACAGGAGTTCAACATCGGCAACCAGTCCGTCATCAATGCCTCGCTGAAGGGTGAGGAGAAGATCATGGAAGAGGTGGTGGTGGTTGGATACGGTACTCAGCAGAAAAAAGCCTTTACCGGATCCGCCTCCAAGATCGATGTGAAGGAGTTCGCCAACCTGGTAACCCCTTCGGTGGACAAGCAATTGGCCGGCCGAGCAACGGGTGTACAGGTGACCAACTCCAGCGGTCTGGTCAACCAACCTGCCCGGATCTTCATCCGCGGTATCAACTCGATCAATCAATCTACCGCCCCGCTGTTTGTAGTGGACGGTGTGCCCATCATTTCCGGTAACCTCGCCGCTACAACCAACTCCAACGCGTTGGGTGACATCAACCCGGCCGACATCGAGAACATCGAAGTGTTGAAAGATGGTTCGGCCACCGCGATCTTCGGTTCGCGCGCGGCTGCCGGGGTGATCATGATCACCACCAAAAAAGGTTCCAAGGGCAGAGCCAAGGTATCCTACGACATGACCATGGGTTTCAGCAACACGCTGAAGCGCTTCGACCTGCTCAATGCAGATGAGTTCGTAACGATCACCAACGAAAAACTGGCGAACCGCGGTCAAGCACCCCGCGCCGGTGTGAATCCCGGTGGCGTGAATACCGATTGGCAGGCCATCGCCCTGATCAACAACGCACTGGTGCAAACTCATAACCTGAGCTATCAGGGTGGCACGGCCAAAACCAGCTACTTCTTTTCGGCCAACTACTCGAAGCAGCAAGGTGTGATCATCAGTAACTTCAATAAAGCTTTCCGCATCCGCACCAACCTCGAGCATGAAGTAAACAACTTCCTGAAGTTGGGAAATAACCTGACCGTAAGCCGTCAGGATGATGGCGACCAGAACAACGGATCCAACGCACTGAGCGGATCGATCGCTTCTGCCCTGCGCTTGTTGCCGAATGTCAATCCCTACAACGTGAACGGTCCGGGCGGATTCAACATCAGTTTCCCCGCCGCCAATGCGATCCCGGTAGGTCCGAACCTGCAAGGGGTAGACGATAACTTCACTAACGTAGCCTTCACCCTCACGCAGAACAAGTATGCGTCGGAGAAAATGCGCATCATCAATAACTCTTTCGCCGAACTTTCTTTCACCAACCGACTGAAATTCCGCACGGTGTTATCCGCCGATTGGTTCAACGACTACAGTTTCCAGAGCCTGGATCCC
>CAXRAX010000034.1:0-24262 GCA_964229195.1 Chitinophagaceae bacterium
CCGGAGCTTTGCGTGATACTGGCCATGTCGGTGATCAGCACCGGACCGGCATTGTTATTTCTAAAATTGAATGTCACCAACGCGTTTCCGTTGTTGTTGGTGAAGTTGGTGGAGATGGTCGTTTGGGCCTCTGTGTTCAACAGAGCAACAAGGCCAACTAGCAACAAAAACAAAGGGCGAAGCAGGGTTTTGATCGATTGCATTTCGCAAGATTTAATAAAATGACCAATTCCCAGTCGGGAAGACTGAGGTTTAACGAATGCCAATAAAAGTGAAGGGGAAGCGTAAAGTTTCCTCATTCAGCGGATTTTGGTTAGGGTAAAAATAGCCTTTTCGGGCATAAAAAAATGCCCCAGGGGCATTTTTTTATTAAGCTAAGTTGTTGATCACCATTTATCGACATCCTCTGCCGGGGCATCGGGCTGGGATGGGGGGGGCGGGGATCCCTCGGAATGACCGATCGATCCTTCTTCCTCTGAGAATTCCTCCCGATTAAACGCATCAAAGTCAAAGTCGGGCATGAGCTCGGTTTTCACATAGTCGACTGCCTCACTCAGCCCCTTTACAAACTTGTTGAAGTCCTCCTTGTACAGAAAGATCTTATGGCGGTCGTATCCATTGTCGTCGAAGCGTTTACGACTTTCGGTAATCGTTAAATAGTAGTCATTTCCGCGGGTGGCACGGACATCAAAAAAATAAGTTCTACGTTTCCCGGCGCGGATGCGCTTGCTGTAAATGCTGTCGGCTTTTCGCTCGTTGTTCTCGTACGACACGGCTCGTGCTTTTGGTTAGAAATGGTTTAGACAAATATAACCCATTCCAGAAAATTTCCAAATCCAAGCAAAGAATTGTATATCAAGGGTTCAGGCGGGTTTTAACCCCGTGTTCGACTGATCCCGGCCCAATAGCAGATCTGCATAAAAACCTCCTGCGTTTGCCAATTGAGAAGGACTCCCCTGCTCCACTACCACCCCGCCATCCAGACAAATCACCCAATCGAATGTAAAATGAGCGGGTACCCGATGGGTGATCAACACCCATCCTGCCGGGCCGGTCATGGTGGCCAGCGACTCCAATATTTTTTTCTCGGTCTGCACGTCCACTGCACTCAAGCAATCATCCAACACATAGAAAGATGCCGGTTTGAGCAAAGCCCTGGCCAGGGCCAGCCGCTGTTTTTGTCCGCCACTCAGCGTCACCCCCCGCTCCCCTACCACTGTTTGATACCCGTCAGGGAAACGAAGTACCTCCTCATGCAGGCAGACCGCTTGAGCAACCCGTTCACAATCATCCCGACTCGCCTGCTCGTTTCCAAACCGGAGATTGGCTTCGATGGTATCGCTGAACAGAAATACATCCTGCGGTACGTAGGAAATGGTGCGTCGCAGGTCAGAAAGATTGTATTCGGTCAAGGGCATTCCGTTCACGCGAATTTCGCCGGAGGAAGGGTCAAAAAACCGAAGCATCAATTGTGCCCAGGTCGATTTCCCGCTGCCCGTGGAACCGATCATCAGGCAACGCTGGCCTTTTTTCAACTGCAGGTTCCACCCGGCTGCCGCTACTACTCCCGTATCCAAATAAGCAAACCTGACCTGATCGAAGTCGATGGTGTCGATTGTATTCAGTGGCTGGCTACCCGATACATTCATCGAGGGACTTTGTTTCAATAATTCATCGATCCGAACCTGAGAAGCCGCAGCCCGTTGGGTCAGACTGGCCGTTAGTCCGATGGCACTCACCGGAAACGTTAGCATGTTGATGTAGAGAATAAACTCGACCAGGGCATTGAGACCAAGCCCTCCACCCTGAATCACGTACAATCCACCGATCAGTATGGTCAACAACGTACTCAAGCCGATGAGCAACGAAATAGAAGGAAAATACAGGGCTTCGATCTTGGCCAATCCCAAAGCCGCTTTTCGATAACGATCCGACTTTTCGGAGAACCAGCCCAAGATGGATCTTTCCTGCACAAAAGATTTTACCACCCGGATGCCACTGTATGTTTCCTGTGCCTGTACCGTGAGATCCGATAAAGCCGATTGAGCTTGTTCACTCATCCGGTTGATCCGTTCGTTGACGCGGTACATGATATAGGCCAAGAGGGGCAGCGGACTCAACACATAGAGGGTCAATTCGGGATCACGGCGCCACATCGAGAGCACACAAAAAAGAATGATGGTAAACAGATTCGCAAAATACATCAGGGCCGGTCCGGTAAACATCCGCACCCTGCCCACATCTTCCGAGATCCGATTCATCAGATCACCCGTTCTATTTCGCTTAAAAAAGGACAGGTCCATTTCTTGAAAATGCGCATAGATGTCCTTTTTCTGGGCAAACTCGATGTGTCGGCTCATCACGATGAGTGTCTGGCGCATCAGAAATAAGAAAAATCCTCTCATGAGCGCCAGTCCCAAAATCGTCAGCCCGCAAGCAGCTACTACCGCGGGTAGGTCCCACGAACGGCCCGTCACCCACTCCACAAACCGCTGCACCAAGGCGTCGTAGCGTGCCGGACGGTTGGGGGGTTGATATCCCGGTAATTGTAAGGTGCGCTGAACATAATCAACCACAAAGCCGGTCACCTGCGGAAACAGTACGTTAAAATAATTGGACAGCGAAACAAACAACAAACCGGCGACCAGTCGCAACCGGTAGCGCCAGAAATAGGGCGCCAGGGATTTGAGTAGTTGGGGCAAAATAAAAGCTTCGACGGGTGAGTCCCTCCTACGCTAAAGCTTCGGCGGGTGACTACCTCCTACGCTAAAGCTTCGACGGGTGAGAGCGGAGAGGGAGGGATTCGAACCCTCGGTACAGTTGCCCATACAACGGTTTTCGAGACCGTCCCATTCGACCACTCTGGCACCTCTCCGAAAGGGGGTGCAAGGTACGGAATCAAAGAATGTAGCAAACAGGATCACCATTACGAATTAGACCGTAAGGGATGGCTCATAGTATAATGGACAAAATTTCTTGACTTGGCCTTTAAAACAATAAAAATTGACTAGATGAGCCTCCTCATTTTAAACGCTCGACCGGATCCTGATTTTAAGTATCGCTCGTAGGCGAAAGCCTTGTAACGCTCCTTAAAGGCGGTAAACCCCAATAAAGAGATCGGCAATTTACTGCTGGTTGAATCCACTTGACCAGAGTTGTGTCTACGAATCCTGTCAACAAGATCATGCGTGCAACCCGTGTAAATAGCGCCATTGTTGCAACGCAAAATGTAAACATACCACCACCTATCATGAGAAAGGGAATCATGCTCATCCATCTTTCTGGCTAATGTAAACCCGCTGAAATGTAATAAAAGGGGAAAATAAACAGTTTGTGAGGCTTTTTTAACGAGAAAGTGAGAACTGCCTACGCTAAAGCTTCGGCGGAAATGACCCAAACCTGAAAAAACAAGAAAGGAAGGCGGACTTGTCCGCCGAAGCCCGCCCGAATTACTTGAAGTCCCGTATAGAAAAGAGAAGCCCGCCTTTGCTAAAGCTTCGGCGGGCGAAGGCGGAGAGAGAGGGATTCGAACCCCCGGACCTGTTACAGTCAACGGTTTTCAAGACCGCCGCAATCGACCGCTCTGCCATCTCTCCGGCGCAAATGTACATTCCCCGGAAGAATGGGCAAAACAAAAGCAAGGTGAAATGAAGCAACCGCCGTACACCCAAAAAGGTCAAGAACTCTTTCGCGGTTTTTTTCTCTCCGTTGTCTCAATCAAACGGATCTTTTTTAAGTCAGCATGCAACACCTGCATAGGAACCTTCCCGATCCGTACCACCACCTGCTTCCCCTTAAACTCCAACACCTGACCATGCCGCCCCGTGCGCTTCACCAATACCGTATCCCCCACGGCCAATTCCCCCGCAAGCTCCTCGTGCGGAGGCCCCAGCTCCGTTCCCGATTTGGTTTTCGCCGCCGCGCGTTTTGGAAACAGCACCTGCCCCATCTCCTTCATGGCCTTTTCCTTATCCGTATTCTTTCGCCAATCCTGTACGATCGATTTTAATTTTCGTTCCAGATCCTTCAACTCCTGCCAACGATCCGCCCCGATCCGGTTCTGCTCCCGAAGCAGTTCTATCTCCTGCCGATGTTTCTCTTTGTCCATCACCTTCTCCATCTCCCCCTTCAAACGCTGCGTTTCCGTGGTCAACTTTTTTAACTCCGCCTGTTTTCGTGTGACCTCCGCCAACTCCGCCTCGGTGCGATGCAATAATTTATCCAACTTCACATGATCCTCCTTCACCAAGCCTCGGGCCCGATCAATCAATTTTTTATCCAACCCGATCCGCTGGGCGATCGCAAACGTATATGAACTCCCCGGTTTGCCCACCTGCAATCGATACAATGGCGTCAGGCTCCTCTCATCAAAGGCCATGGCCCCATTTATCAATCCCGGTGTACGCCCCGCCATCACTTTCAAATTCAAATAGTGGGTGGTAACCACGCCCAAGGAATGTTTTCGTAAAAACTCCTGCAACATCACCTCGGCAAAGGCACCCCCCAGATCCGGATCACTGCCACTGCCCATCTCATCCACGAAAAATAAGGTTCGACCATTGGCCGCCTCCAAAAACTCTTTCATGTGCAGCAAATGACTGCTATACGTACTCAACTCAAATTCCAGGCTCTGCGCATCCCCCATTTGGATCATCAACTGCTTGAATACGCCCAGCCGCGTGCCCGCCCCTACCGGCACCAATAATCCACTCTGTGCCATGAGCTGGATCAATCCAATGGTTTTCATCGCCACCGTTTTACCGCCGGCATTTGGACCACTGATCACCAAGATCCGATGCTCCTCGCGGAGCGTCAGATCCAATGGCACCGTGGGCTTCCCATTCGATAAATGATATAACAGCAATAATGGATGACGGGCCTGCACCAACTGCACCCCGGCGGTTGAATCCATCTCCGGCATCCGTCCATCCATCTCTACCGCCAGCCTCGCCCTGGCACGAATGAAATCAAATTGCCCCAACACGGCATAATACGATTGCAACAAGGGTTGATGAACGGATAGTTCCGCCGTCAACGCACGAAGAATACGCAGTACCTCGGCCCGCTCCTCGTTCTCCCACTCAAACACTTCGTTGTTGAGCTCGATGGTTTCCTCCGGCTCTAGAAAGGCCGTGCGCCGACTTTCACTCTCGCCATGCAAGATCCCCCGTACCACGCGTTTTTGCTCGGCCAGCACCGCCACGACGCGGCGACCATTCAAAAAACTTTCCTCGATCTCGGCCAACCATCCCTGCTTCTGTAATTTTTGAACGATGCGCTCAAACATCGCCCGCAACTCCTGTCGCTTCCGGTGCAACCGCACCCGCACCTCCATCAAATGTTTTGAGGCATTATCGCGAACCTGACCTGTAGGCTCCAACACTTCGTCTATTCGCTTGGCAATCCCCTTTTCATACGCCGTATCACCCAGCACCGTAGCCATGGATGGATAGGCCATACGACGTTCGTCGTTGAACCATCGGTAAACCGATTCGGTGTCGTTGAGCAACCGACGAACCTGCATCCACTGTTCACCCGTCAACACTGCCCCCGGCACACCCAATAAGTGCAACTCTCGGGTGATGGATAAGGGCTCTTCCGTCGGAAACGCCAGTCCCTGATCCAGGATCCACTTGAATTCCTGCGTTTGCCCCAATGCCAAGCGAATGTGATCGATCTGGTTGTGGATGCGGATGGTACGGGCCCGATCCCTGGCCCAGTCGCCCCGACAATGAGCGACCAATCGCTCTACCACTCGATCGAACTCGAGCTGAGAAAGGGCCGAGGCGGGAAATAATTTCATGGAGTCGATTAAACAGACGATATAAAACCGGCACAAAACTCGGAATTTTGTAGCCGTCATGAAAAGAATCCTCACGCTTGGCTGTTGGCTGCTTTGCACCCTCACGGCTTGTGCCCAAACCGAACAAACCACGAAAAAAATCCCGCCCATGGAAGACTCGACCGTGAAGAACAATCCCATTTTACCTGCCACCCAGATCGCCACCTTAGCCAACGGTTGTTTCTGGTGCACCGAGGCCGTCTTCACATCCCTGGAGGGCGTGCTACAAGTAACCTCCGGCTACACCGGCGGAAAAATCAAAAACCCTACTTACAAAGAAGTCTGCAGCGGATCAACCGGACATGCCGAGTGCTTGCAGATCGTATACGATCCGGCTAAGATCAGCTTTGCCGAGCTGCTGGAAGTATTCTGGGAAACACATGACCCCACTACCCTGAACCGCCAGGGCAATGACGTGGGCACTCAATACCGAAGCGGTATTTTCTACCACAGCGAAGAACAACGGGAAAAAGCGGTGCAATACAAAGAGGCGTTGAATAAAAGTGGGGCGTTCGACCGACCCATCGTTACCGAGATCACCCCCTTCGAGATCTTCTACCCCGCCGAGAATTATCACCAGCAATACTATGAGCTCAATGGCGACAGCAACCCTTATTGCCAACTGGTGATCCGACCCAAACTGGAAAAATTTCGAAAGGTCTTCAAGGACAAACTCAAAAAAGACTGATCAGTCCTTCTTAACCCGACGCAGCTCCAATCCGTTTTGCGCGGTAGGATAAAAATTTTGCACGTGGGATCCCACCAACCGGATCACCCGATCATACCAAAGCGGCACCACGGGCGCCTCTTCTACGATGAGGCGATCGGCCTCCTGGTACAAACGATACCGAAGCGAATCGTTGACCTCCTGAATGGCTTGTTCGAACAAGGCATCAAACCGGGCATTTCGAAAACGCGTATAGTTCGGCGGTGCGGGATTTTTTGAATAAAATACTGACAGGTAGTTTTCCGCCTCAGGGTAGTCCGCGATCCAACAGGCCCGAAAAAAAGGAGATTCACCTTTCGCGGTCAGCTCCAACAACAACGATTTCTGAACCACATCCACTTGCACCCCGATGCCTACCTCGCCGAGCTGACGAGCAATAAAATTCGCCATCTCCGCATAGATCGGTATGGTTTGAAGCCGGATCGGAGGCAGGCCCTTTCCTCCCGGATAACCCGCCTCGGTCAGCAACCGGATCGAACGGGCCGGGTCGTAATGATACCCTTTCACCCGGGCAGAATCATATGAAGGAAGTCCCTCCGGCACAAATCCCGACTCGGCAGGGGTGCTGAGGGAATTGCGCAGATACAGGATCATTTTACGCCGATCAAAGCCATAGTTGATGGCCTGTCGGATCTTTTTAGAACGCAGGGCATCACTCGCCAGCGCCGAATCCATTACGATACCCAAGTACTCCGTGTTCAGGTAAGGATGCGTTTGCAACCGAAGTTTCCCTTCCCACTGCGCTTTCAGTCGACCCGATTTCAACAGCACCTCGTCCTTAAAGGAGGCGTCCAGGTCATTGATGAAATCGAGTTTTCCTTGTTGAAACAACAAGAACTCCGTTGCCTTGCTGTCGTAAAAACTCACACGAATCCCTTTCAAATACGGCAGCGTTTCGCCACGATCGTCCTTCTCCCAATACCGATCGTTTTTTTGGAGGATCAGGGTTTGTCCCTCCGCCCAAGCCGCAAAACGGAACGGGCCCGTCCCCACCGGATGTCGCCTGAAATCCGCTCCATAGCGCGCTACGGCCTCGGGGGCTACAGCTGAGCAATATTGCATGGATAAAATACCGAGGATGGGATGATAAGGACGCAACAAATTCAGTCGAAAGGTGGAATCATTGAGTGCTTCGAAGGGACGGATCGAATCGACTTTGCCACGGAAGATCCACGCACCCGGACTCGCCACGGCCGGATCCAACAACCGCGCAAAGGAATAGACCCAATCCCCCGCCCGAAGCGAACGACCCACCCCGCCCGGAAAAACCGGATCATCGTGAAAGGTAATATCGCTGCGCAGATAGAATGTATAAGACAACCGATCGGCACTGATCTCCCAGCGCCGGGCGGCCGCGGGCACGATCGAACCGGCTGAATCGACCTCCACCAACGTATTGAACAGCTGATGCGTGGCCCAGATGGTCGCCTGACTCTTGGCAAAGGCCGGATCCAACGAGGAGATGCCGGCCGATTCGTTATAAAAAAAATAGCCTTTCTCCGTCTGCGGCGACCGACCACAGCCCAGAAACAGCAAACAGATCGCAAAATTGTGAAATCGGAAACGCATCGGTTGAACCCTTCGGGCTAAATTAGCAAATCAACCCATGGCCTGCATGATCGGGAACAAAACAATCGCCCTTACCCTCCTGTTTTTTTTAGGGTCCGCCTCCTTGGTTTCCGCACAAACCAACGGGTTTACCAAACAAGACACCCTGCGTGGCTCGATCGGTCCCGAAAGAGCCTGGTGGAATGTGCTGCACTATGAGCTCACCATCGAACCCGACTTCACGACCCGTCAACTAAAAGGAAAAAACCGGATCGAATTCAACCTCACCGGGGCACCGGTGACCGATCGGATGCAGATCGACCTGCAACTGCCCATGCAGATCGAAAAAGTTTTACTGGGACAACAAGCACTCCCTTTCACCCGAGAAGGAAATGTTTTCTGGATCGACCTCCGCGCGCACCAATCGCTGCTGCCCAAATCGAAGAAGATCGCCGCCACCCTGGAGATCCATTTCAGTGGTAAACCACGCGTAGCGGTGAACCCGCCGTGGGACGGTGGCTGGATCTTTAGAAAAGATAAAAGTGGCAATCCCTGGATGTCGGTTGCTTGTCAGGGACTGGGGGCCAGTGTCTGGTATCCGTGTAAGGACCATCAAAGCGATGAACCCGACCGAGGCGCCCGGATGAATATTATCGTTCCCGACACATTGGTTGCCGTCGCCAATGGCCGACTGATCGGGAAAAAACTAGCCGGCCCCGGCAAAGAGCAATGGAGCTGGAGCGTCACATCCCCCATCAATAACTATAACCTGATTCCATACATCGGACGCTATGCACACTGGAGCGACACCTTGATGGGGGAGAGAAAACAAAATCTGGACCTGGATTATTGGGTGCTGGCGGAAGATCTCGAAAAAGCGAAACCACATTTTCAGCGCGATGTAAAACGCATGCTGCGGGCCTTTGAACATTGGTTCGGTCCCTACCCTTTTTATGAGGATGGATTTAAGTTGGTCCAATCGCCCCACCTCGGCATGGAACATCAATCGGCCATCGCCTACGGCAATCAATTCAAAAACGGTTACTTGGGCCGCGACCTCTCCGGCTCGGGCTGGGGCCTGGGGTGGGATTATATCATCATCCACGAGTCGGGACACGAATGGTTTGCCAACAACATCACCACCCGGGATATCGCCGACATGTGGGTGCACGAAGGATTTACGATGTATTCAGAGGTACTGTTCGTCGACTACCACTACGGACGGGCAGCAGCCGATGCGTATGTGAAGGGACTGCGTGCCTCGATCGATAATGACCGCCCGCTCATCGCCCCCTACGGCGTCAACGCTGAGGGAAGTGGCGACATGTACAACAAAGGAGCCAACCTTATCCATACGCTGCGCGAGATCATCGACAATGATTCACTGTTCCGCGACATATTACGTGGGATGAATCGCGATTTTGCCTTGGAACCCACCACCAGCTCGGCCGTAGAGGCATATTGGATCAAGCGCATGGGCATGAATGTGCAACCGATATTCGACCAATACCTCCGCACCACCCAGATCCCCCGATTGGAATTCAGGATGGCTAACGGAGTGACGCAATGCCGGTGGACCAACTGCCTGCCAACCTTCTTAATGCCGGCACGAACGAATTCGTCCGAACCCTGGAAATGGATCTCCACCGAGTGGACCACCGTGGGTGCCGACTGGAGCCGCGATAAAGTACCCGCCAACCTTTACATTCAATAACGCCTGCATGCCTGGCATCCGCCGACAAAGCCTGATCTCCTCCGCCGTCATTTACCTTGGCTTTGCGGTTGGCTTATTCAACATTTACCTGTTCACCAAACAGGGACTATTTGAAAAGGAGCAGTTTGGTCTGTATAATGCATTCATCGCCGTTGCCTTGATGATGTCGGCTTTCTCCGGCTTGGCCATGCCGGTGTACCTGATCAAATTCTTCCCCTACTACCGTTCACACCGCGGCGATAAAAACGAACAATTCTCGCTCGCCCTGCTGGTCAGTTTGATCGGATTTGGGTTAGTGGCGATCCTGGGATACCTGGGTAAAGGACTTGTCATTCAGAAATACGGCACCAATGCCCCCGACCTGATCACCTATTATGGCTGGTTGTTTCCGCTGGGACTGGGCATGACCCTCTATGCCCTCCTGGAGGCCTGGGCTTGGAACTTTCAGCACTCGGTGCTGACCAATTTTCTGAAAGAATTGGTCTGGCGGCTGTATGTAACGGCATTGATCCTGGGTTATGCCATTGGCTGGATCGACTTCACTGAATTTGTACAGGCCTTCTCCTTGAGCTATCTACTTCTGGCCGCGATCTTGTTTCTCTATCTTTTTTCTACTCAGAAACTTAGTTTTCATTTTCAAGTGAGCCGACTCACCAAACGACTTCGTAAGATCATCATTCGGCTTAGCCTCTTCATCTTTTTCGGCATGACCATTTTGCAACTCGCCATGGTATTTGATTCCCTGGTGATCGCCTCGGTACTGCAAGGGGCTATGGCACAACTAGCCATTTACTCCCTCGCCCAAAATATGGCTGCCGTGATCCAAGCACCCCAACGCGGACTCATCAGCGCCTCGATCCCGCCACTATCACTGGCCTGGAAAGAAAAGAACCTGCCCGAGATCCAACGGATCTATCAGCGATCCTCCATCAACCAACTGATCTTTGCGATCGGACTGTTGGCACTGTTTGCACTGGATTTTCAGGAGGGGATCGCGGTGGTGGGACTTCAATCTTCCTACCAAGCCGCCTATCCCGTAGTGATCCTTTTGGGACTGGCTCGCCTGGTTGACATGGGTACCGGACTCAACACCCAGATCATACAGACCTCTACCCGATGGCGCTTTGAATTGATCAGCGGCGTAGCGCTACTGATTGTAATGCTTCCGAGCAGTTATTGGTTGACAAAGTCATACGGCATTGTCGGTGCTGCGGGAGCCCAACTGATCTCCATTTCGGTATACAACCTGATCCGGATCGTATTTCTTTGGAAGAACTTTCAGCTATTCCCCTTCTCGCAACGATCCCTTTGGGCGATTGGGATCGGCGGAGTGAGTTATTTCACCGCCCGCTGGATCACGGAACCGCTGACGGGGTGGACCGCCCTGTTCAGTCAATCGCTGTTGTTTCTGGCGATATATCTAGTGGGTGTCTATTACACGAACATATCTCCCGACGTAAAGCCGGTTTGGAACACCATCCAAAAAAAGATCAGGGGCGTAACGTCGTAGAAGCTTCTCCGGACGTATGCAACCAACGTCCCGCACCGAGAAAGCGCTTTACATAGAATTTGTCGTAGAGATCACTGACCATTACACCTCCTTCGGATGAAGCATGGGCGAATTTGTTATTGCCGAGGTAGATGCCAACGTGCGAAACACCTCTTCCACGGGTATTGAAAAAGACCAGGTCACCTTCCTGAAGGTCCGTTAGGGTGATCCGGCGAGTGCTCCGGTGTTGATCGCGGGAAACCCGGGGCAACAAGACACCGTAAACGGCAAAATAGACGGCTTGCGTAAAGGCAGAACAATCGATGCCACCTTTGGTAGTGCCACCCCACCGATAGGGCGTGCCATACCACTCTTCGATGGCCAACAAAAGAGATAAACTGGGCAAGGCGTTGGAAGCAACCCCTAACAGTTGTGTGTATTTGATTTGCAGCCCGGTCAGTTTAGTCGGATCCACCAACGTCGAGCGATTGGCTTCACGCGTGGTGGCATTGCTCTCTGTCCCGTCAGTAGTGGCAGAGGGACCACGAGCCGTGTTGTACGTGGGATCTACCTGCGCCACAAAGTTGACCCGGGTTTTTTCGGGCGTAACAGAAATATCGTCCAGAAACTTACGGGGCTGACGGTTGTGTTCGATGGCCTGGGCAAGTGAGACCGTTGCAGTCCCTTCTCGAGCAGCGGTCTGGCGGATCAAGCTGCAGGAACTCAACGACAAAACAGATATGATAAAAAGTAGGTGACGCATTCCGATAAAATAGACGAGCGCTAGAGCGCGAAAGTAGGGATTTGACCCCGAGGATGGGACGTTGCGGTTAAAAGAAAATGTTAATGATCCTTAGCGTCTGAAAACCAAGTGATAAAGTTTCGAATGGCCGCTGACCGCTCAGCGAAATATCCACATCGAAACCATCAGTCAAGAATTGATTTACTTTAGTCCCCCCGGGCGAATATCACACCAGATCTCCCCCATTTTTGAATCAATTAGCAGCACTACGGTACGTTCCTATGAAATTCTCTCACCTACACGTTCACACCCAATATTCCCTGCTTGATGGGGCTGCGGCCATTCCCAACCTATATCAAAAAGCCATGGCGGATGGCATGCCTGCCCTCGCCATCAGTGACCACGGGAACATGTTCGGGGTCTTTGAATTCGTAGCGGAGGCTTACCGGCACAAAGACGAACAGGGAAAACCCAAAGTCAAGCCCATTGTGGGCTGCGAATTCTACGTTTCCGAAACACGCTTGCAAAAGACCTATACCAAAGAACAAAAGGACAAACGCTTTCATCAAATTTTACTGGCCAAGAACGAACAGGGATACCGGAATCTCATCAAGCTGACCTCCCTGGGCTTTATCGAAGGGATGTACGGAAAATACCCGCGGATCGATAAGGAACTCATTAAGAAATATCATCAGGGACTCATCGCTACCACCTGCTGCTTGGGTGCCGCCGTGCCGCAGGCCATCCTAACGAAAGGACCGGAAGAAGGAGAGAATGAATTCAAATGGTGGTTGAACATCTTTCAGGAAGATTATTACGTAGAACTCCAGCGCCATGGAATGGCAGAACAGGATAAAGTCAATCAGGAGCTGATCCGACTAGCCCGCCAATACAACGTTAAGATCATTGCCAGCAACGACTCGCATTACGTAGAGCAAGAGGACTTCAACGCACACGACATCCTGCTTTGCATCAACACCGGTGAGAAACAATCGACCCCGGCCCTACGGGATTTTGCCGACGATGACGTGAACATGAAAGACAGGCGATTTGCCTTTCCCAACGACCAGTTCTATTTCAAGAAGACGCAGGAGATGATCAAAACCTTCCACGACCTGCCGGAGGCGATCGACAACACCAACGAGGTGGTGGACAAAGTGGAACTGCTCAACCTGACCCGTGATATCCTGCTGCCGAATTTCCCGGTCGATAAGCGATTCCAGATCCACACCAAAGAAGAAACCATTGGTAAATACACCGTCTCCCCCGAATCCCAGAACCAATGGGAGTTTCTCAAACACCTGACGTATGAGGGTGCTGCTCACCGCTATACCGAGATCTCCGATGAGATCCGGGAACGCATCGAATTCGAACTGTTCACCATCAAGATGATGGGCTTTGCCGGATACTTCCTGATCGTGAGTGATTTCATCCGGGCCGGAAGAGAAAAAGGCGTATTCATTGGTCCGGGCCGCGGCTCGGCCGCCGGATCCGTCGTGGCCTATTGCATCGGCATCACCAACATCGATCCGATCAAATACAACTTGCTGTTTGAGCGTTTCCTGAACCCCGATCGAAAATCCATGCCCGATATCGATACGGATTTTGACGACGAAGGCCGGCAAAAAGTGATCGACTATGTGGTCGAGAAATATGGCAAGAACCAAGTCGCCCAGATCATCACCTACGGCACCATGGCTGCGAAAATGAGCATCAAGGACGTGGCCCGGGTGATGGATCTCCCCCTGCCCGATTCAAACGCGCTGGCAAAACTGGTTCCGGAAAGACCGGGCATCGTCCTGAAAAGACTGCTGCACGCTCCCCTGAAATCCAAACAAGAAGGAAGCTCGCTCGAAGAAAAAGAGGGCCTGGGTAATGATGAACTGGAAAGCGTCAAGAAACTCCGAGAGATCTACCAGGACAAAAACAGTATAGCCGGAAAAGTATTGCACGAAGCCGAACGGCTGGAGGGCTCGGTTCGAAACACCGGCATACATGCAGCGGGGATCATCATCGCGCCGCAGGACCTGACCGAGCTGATCCCGGTCGCTATCGCCAAGGACTCGCCTCTCTGGGTCACCCAGATCGAAGGCAACGACATCGAGAGTGCAGGCATCATCAAGATGGATTTTCTGGGACTAAAGACCCTTACCATCATCAAGGATGCCCTTCGGCTGATCAAGAAATACCACGGGGTAGAGATCGATATGGAGAAGATCCCACTCGATGATGCGAAAACCTTTCGGCTCTACCAGCAGGGCGCAACGATCGCGACATTCCAGTTTGAAAGTCCGGGCATGCAAAAACACTTGCGCGAATTAAAACCGGACCAATTCGAAGATCTCATCGCCATGAACGCCTTGTATCGACCAGGTCCCATGGCCTACATACCCGAGTACGTGAACCGTAAACACGGCCGGGCCCCCATACGATACGACCTCCCCGAAATGGAAGAGTACCTGAAAGAAACGTATGGGATCACCGTCTACCAAGAACAGGTGATGTTGCTGGCACAAAAACTCGCTTCCTTCAGCAAAGGAGATGCGGACGTACTCCGCAAGGCAATGGGTAAAAAACAAAAATCGGTGCTCGACAAGATGAAAAAACAATTCATCGATGGTGCCACCGAAAAAGGACACCCGGCCGAGCAACTGGAAAAGATCTGGACCGATTGGGAGGCCTTTGCCCAATATGCATTCAATAAATCGCACTCCACCTGCTACGCCTATGTGGCATATCAAACTGCCTATTTGAAGGCGCATTATCCGGCCGAGTACATGTCGGCCGTGTTGAACCACGCCGGCAGCATCGATAAGATCACCTTCTTCATGGAAGAGTGTAAGCGGATGGGGATCCGGGTACTGGGACCCGACATCAATGAATCGCTCGAGGGATTTGCCGTCAATGAAAAAGGAGAGATCCGGTTTGGTCTGGGCGGACTCAAAGGCGTGGGCGAAGCAGCCGTACAAAGCATCATCGAGGAAAGAGAAAAAAGCGGTCGCTACCAGAACATCTTCGAATTTATCCGGCGGATCAATCAGCGAACCGTAAACAAACGCACCCTGGAGTGTCTGGCCTTTGCCGGAAGTTTCGACTGTTTCCCCGAATACCACCGAGCTCAATATTTCTTCATCCCCGAGGGAGAAACGGCCAGCGGACTGGAACGGATCATTCGCTACGGAAACATCATCAACACCCAGCAACGAGAGAACGAGAATACGCTGTTTGGCCCGCTCTCTCCGGCGGAAGTACCGCTTCCCAAGATCCCGGATTGTGCCCCCTGGCCCCTGACCGTTCAACTGGAACGAGAAAAAGAAGTGGCCGGAATCTTTCTGAGCGGGCATCCGCTCGACCACTATCGGTTCGAACAAAAACACTACAACACCTCCACCATTGCCGACTTTCTGGAATTTCGGGATCAGATCAACCAACATTCCAATCCGAACCGACCTTTCCGGTTATTGGCGCTGGTCACGGATGCCCAGCACCGCATTGCCAAAAACGGGAACAAATACGGGAACTTCGTGATCGAGGATTATACCGGGAAACTGGATTTTCCGCTGTTCAGTGAAGACTACCTGCGCTTTACCCCCTTGCTTCAAACAGGGACCATCATCTTGGTCCTGGGCTTTCTGAAACAGCGATACAACCGCTCCGAATACGAATTCAAGCTTCAGCAGGTGATGCTGGGCGAGTCTGTCAAAAAAACCCTGACCCGCGAGTTGACCATCGTCGCCCACCCGGGAAGCCTGAAGCCCGAATGGATCGAATTCCTGAATAAGAACCGCAAAAAAAATCCGGGAAAAACCTCCCTGGTATTCCACCTGATCGACCCGGAAGCCAAACAGCAGGTAACCTTGCGAACCCTCGAGAAACCGCTGGAAATGAATGACGAACTGCTTCAATTCCTGGCGGATAGACAGGAATGGCAGATCCGGGTACAAAGCCTCTAACTAACCTCCGTCAGGATAAGGCGACGAGTTGTTCACATTTGTCTGACAGGCTGGCATTTTGTTCGGCGCGGCCCTATTTTTGCCCCCTTCACTACAAATAAATCCTATGGCAAAAGAGTACACCGACGGAAATTTTCAATCAGAAGTATTGCAATCCGATAAATTGACGGTTGTCGATTTTTGGGCAGAATGGTGCGGCCCCTGTCGCGCGATCGGTCCCGTGATCGAAGAACTCAGCAAAGAATACGACGGAAAAGTGAACGTGGGCAAAGTGAACGTGGACCACAATCCGCAAGTTTCCATGAACTACGGCATCACCTCCATCCCCGCCATTCTATTCATTAAAAATGGCCAAGTAGTAGATAAACTGGTCGGCGCCCAGCCGAAGGCAAATTTTGTTCGAAAGATCGAAGCCAATATCTGATCTTTTTGGATGGGTTAACAACGAAAAAACCGCTTCATTCGAAGCGGTTTTTTTATGAATACCTCAAGAAGGCAAAGGGGCTTTGGGATCGTGTCGGTGTTTGAAAAGGATCATGAAAAGAATGGCGATCACCGCCGCATAGAGCGAAAAGCAAATCCAGATCGGTTGCCAATCCCTCAAAAAGATCGGCTCGGCAAAGGTCCCATCCGCCAATACGGCTTGCCCACCCAAGATCGCTTGCACCGACGGATGCTGCACCTCCGCCCCTACGTGGTTTAATAAGGAGGACAGCGAGGTGAACTTTAGGGTGAAAAAAGAATCGATCACATAGCCACTGATGATACTTCCCAAAAAAGCCCCGAGGCCGTTAGACATCATCATAAATAACCCCTGTGCGCTGGATCGCATGTTAGCCTCCGTGGAGGTTTCCACGAAAAGCGATCCGGAGATATTGAAAAAATCAAAGGCCATTCCGTAAACAATGCACGAAAGAATGATCATCCAAAGGGCTTCGCCCGGATTGCCGTAGGCAAATAATCCAAACCGAAGAAACCACGCTATCATCGAAAACAACATTACCTGCTTGATCCCAAACCGACGCAGAAAAAAGGGAATGGTGAGGATAAAGACCGTTTCCGCGATCTGGGAGATCGACATAATGATAGTAGAATATTTCACCACAAAGGAGTCGGGTCCATACGCCGGCACCTTTCGAAAATCATCCAAAAACGTATCGCCGTACATGTTGGTCAACTGCAGTGCCGCCCCCAACAACATGGAAAAAAGAAAGAAAAGTGCCATTTTATACTGTGCGAAGAGCTTGAAGGCACTCAATCCCAGCTGCTCGACCCAAGAAGCACCGGCCTCGATCCGTCGCTGCGGCGGACATGCTGGCAAGGAAAAAGAATAGAGTCCGAGTAAAACCGCACCCGCCCCACCGATCAAAAACTGATCCGCATTGGCCTTGCTGCCGGAGAGATTGGTAATCCACATGGCCACGATGAAACCGATCGTTCCCCAAACCCGAATGGGCGGAAAGGCTTTTACCACATCCATTCCCTGGCTCTTCAAAATCGCATACGAAACGGCATTGGACAATGAAATGGTGGGCATGTAGAACATCATCGCCACCAGAATTATGTAATAAAGCGTATCGGCGTCTCTCACGGAAGGAACATAAAACAATACCGCCCCGTACAGGATGTGCAGGATCCCGTACAAACGCTCCGCATTGATCCATTTATCCGCCAGCATGCCGGTGAGGGGTGGCATGAAAATAGAGGCCAGGGCCAACGTCGAAAAAATGGCCCCGAACTGCGCCCCCGTACCCATGTTATTGGTGAAAAAATAGGTGGCGATCGTGATCAGCCAGGCACCCCACACAAAGAACTGCATGAAACTCAGAAGCGTGAGCCTAATTTTTATGGACATGTTGGATTGGTTTAGAATGGCAGGACCTAAGATAGGATTTTTAGCTCTCCTATCCGCCCCGCCTTTAACCAACGATCATCGATCCGTACCTTTGCGGTCCAATGAAAATCCAACCCGACGTCTCCATTCCCCACGTCCTACAGCCTATCGTCGACAAAGTGATCGGCGGCGAGCGCATCAGCGATGCCGAAGGGATTCTGTTGTTTGAAAAAGGAAGCGTGGGGCTGGTGGGACGTCTAGCCAATCTCATAAAAGAAAAAAAACACGGCGATAAGGTCTTTTTCAATCGCAACTTTCACATCGAACCCACCAATGTCTGCGTATTCAGTTGCGCCTTCTGCTCCTACAGCCGACTTTACGCCAACCGTGAACAAGGCTGGGAAATGACCATCCAACAAATGGTCGATCAGGTAAAAAAATACGACGGCCAACCCGTCACTGAAGTACACATCGTGGGCGGCGTACACCCGAAAATGGACCTGAACTTTTTTGCCGACTTGCTCCATGCCATCAAACAACACCGCCCGGATATACATATCAAGGCTTTTACCGCCGTCGAGTACGATTACATGTTCCGGAAAGCCAAGCTCAGTGCGGAGGAAGGACTCAAACGATTGATGGCCGCCGGACTCGACAGCATCCCCGGTGGCGGCGCCGAGATCTTCCACCCCGAGATCCGAGAAAAGATCTGTGCCGACAAAGTTGATGCAGATGGTTGGCTGAATATCCATGAAACCGCTCACCGGCTTGGCCTTCATTCCAACGCCACGATGCTCTATGGTCACATCGAGCAATACGAGCATCGGATCGATCACATGAGAAGGCTGCGCGAGTTGCAAGACCGCACCGGAAAATTTCAAACCTTCATTCCGCTAAAATTCCGCAACAAAGACAACGATATGAGTCAGGTGACCGAAAGCACCTATGTGGAGGACATGCGACTTTATGCCATTGCGCGGATCTACCTCGATAATTTCCCCCACCTGAAAGCTTACTGGCCCATGTTGGGACGAACCCAGGCCCAACTGTCGCTTTCTTTTGGGGTGGATGACATGGATGGTACCATCGACGATTCCACCAAGATCTACAGCATGGCCGGGTCTGAAGAGCAATCCCCCACCCTCACCACCGAGGAACTCACGCACCTGATCCGGCAGGTTAAACGCGTACCGGTCGAACGCGATACGCTTTACAACGAAATAAAAGTGTACGAAATCTGATCAGCACTCAGGCAGGCTGATGGGCACGTGAATGGCGAGACCGCCATCGGCCGTCTCCTTGTATTTGTGATTCATGTCGCGGGCCGTATCCCACATGGCCTTGATCACGGCATCCAGTGAGACCTTGGCAAAATCAGGCGTGCTTTGCATCGCCAATTGCGAGGCGGTGATTGCTTTGATGGCACCCATGGTGTTCCGTTCAATACAGGGCACCTGCACCAAGCCACCGATCGGATCGCAGGTCAGTCCCAAATGATGTTCCATGGCGATCTCGGCGGCCATTAAGACTTGCTTTTGGGTTCCGCCCAGACACTCGGTGAGTCCCGCCGCTGCCATGGCAGAAGAAACACCGATCTCGGCCTGACATCCACCCATCGCTGCTGATAGTGTTGCCCCTTTCTTGAATACCGAGCCCACGATCGAGGCCGTGGCCAAAAACCGGAGTGCTGCATCCTCGGGAAGTTGCTCCTGAAAAACAAGCATGTATTGCAAAACGGCGGGTACTACCCCAGCTGCACCGTTCGTGGGGGCGGTGACAACCCTACCAAAAGAGGCATTCTCCTCATTTACGGCCAGCGCAAAACAACTGACCCAATCCAACGTGCGGGTAAAATCGCGTCCGCCCTCAGCGATGGCGTTTTGCCACTCCACGCGGTTGGCGTAAGTGGCATTGCCGATCAACTTCCGATTTAACGCAGCCGCTCGTCGCTTTACCTCCAACCCGCCGGGCAACGTTCCTTCCGTGTGGGCACCCCGATATATACACGAGGCCATCACCTCCCAGATTTGCTCGGCCCCCTGACGCGTTTCCGATTCCGAACGCCAGGCCGTTTCATTTTCAAGGGAAACATCCGAGACGGAAAGTCCGGTTTTCATACACCAATGCAACAGGTCCTCTGCGGTGTTAATGGGAAATGGCAATTGAATGGACGTAGCCGATTGCGTGATCTCTCCTTCCTCTACCACAAAGCCACCGCCGATCGAATAAAAGGTACGAGCCTCTTCGGCACCGTCCTGGAAACGAACCAGAAAAGTCATTCCGTTCGGATGATAGGGCAAGGTTTCCAAGGTCAGAAACTGTAAGTGATGCGACGGGTCGAACGAGATAGCCTGTTTTCCGTTGAGCATAAGCCGGCGGGTGTCCGACACCACTTTTACGGAGGGATGGATATCGGCTACGGGCACCGTCACGGGATCGGCCCCTTGCAAGCCCATCAGAACCGCCACATCGGTGCCGTGTCCTATCCCGGTCTTGGCCAGTGAGCCATAGAGCACCACGGTCAACTCCTCAACGTCCTTCAGACGGCCTTTTTCTTCCAGCCCCTGCAACAATCGTTGTGCGGCACGCCAAGGACCCAGCGTGTGGGAACTGGAGGGACCGATACCGATCTTGAAAATATCAAATAGGGAAATCGCCTCGTAAGGCACGGCAATCGTTTTGGCAAATCTACCGAAAAGGGTTTACTGCACGTCGATCAACTGGATCTCAAAATACAGCACGGCATCACCGGGGATGGATCCGTATCCGGTACAACCATAGGCCAGCGAGGAAGGAATGATCAATTTGATGACACCATCCTTTTTTATAAGAGGCAAACCCAGCTGCCAGCCCTTGATCACCTGATTTAAGCCGAAGCTGATAGGACTACCCGTAGCGTTGGAATCAAAGATCGTTCCGTTCATGAGTTTTCCGGTGTACCGAACCGTCACCGTAGAAGTGGCGGTGGGCGTAGCGCCTGCACCGGCACTCACGATCTGGTACAACATACCACTGCTGTGCGTCGTGGGCGTGATGCCGTTGGCATTGGCATAATTGAGCATGGTGGCCGTTTCGCTTTGAACGGTTTTCGGTTGACAGGAATCATCCTTCAAACAACCGGTCAGCACAACAAGGGAAACCAGGGATATCAAATACATTTTCATAGAGAAGAATCTTTATTTGAAGATTTATCGAGCAATTCGCGGTAGCGTTGTTCTTGCAGATCCCAGCGGTGTCGGGCCGAAAAGATGACCAGGAAACTGATGATGGCGACCGCAGCCAGTACCAGCACCCCGATCAATGAACCGGATTCCCGAAACATGACCATCTGAGCCCTTCCATACCAGCCGGAAAAAAGGTTGGCAAAGATCCCCATCACCAACACCAGCGCCAATGGCAATCCTACGTACAACTGACGCACCCAACTTTTTTTTCGCTCGCGGTTGGTAGCCCAGTAGTTCATGAAATTTTGCTCCTCCGGCGACATGGTAGAAAGATGAAGGTTGAAGGGTGAAGAGAAGTTGAAGGGTGAAGAATTTCATCTTTCATCCTTCACCCTTCATCTTTCATCCCTCTGTATGAGGTCCCGAGCGGATTCGAACCGCTGTAGGAGCTTTTGCAGAGCTCTGCCTAGCCACTCGGCCACAGGACCTAAAGGGTTGCGAAAATAAAGCATATTTTTGACTTGAAGGTCTTCTAAAACCTTGACCCCATGGCCCGTATAGCTGAATCCGAATTGATCCTCAACGACCGAGGGGCCGTTTACCACCTCAACCTGCGACCCGAAGAACTGGCCCCGACCGTAATTACCGTCGGCGACCCCGACCGGGTGGCGGAGGTTAGTAAACATTTCGATGCCATCGAACATAAACAACAGCACCGCGAATTCATCAGTCACACCGGCCGCGTAGGTAACAAACGCATCACGGTCCTCTCCTCCGGCATCGGCCCCGATAACATCGACATCGTACTCAATGAACTCGATGCCCTGGCCAACATCAACCTGGATACCCGTGAGGTCAAACCCGAGCTGCGATCCCTGCAGATCATACGCATTGGCACCTCAGGTTCTTTGCAACCCGATATTCCGGTGGATAGTTTTGTGGCCTCTACCCACGGACTGGGGATCGACAACCTGCTGAACTTTTATCGCCTCGAACAAAACCGGGAGGAAGAAGAGTTGCTACAATCCTTCATCACCCACACCCAGATCCACACACAGATCGGCAATCCCTACATCCACAGTGCCGCTCCGGCCTTGCTGAAACATTTTGTGCAGGATTTTCATCAAGGCATCACCGTTACCTGTCCGGGTTTTTATGGCCCGCAGGGACGCGTACTGCGTCTCGGCCTCAGCAACCCGCATCTGGTCAACCGCCTCACCGATTTTCGCTTTGGCCAATACCGAATCAGCAATTTTGAGATGGAAACCTCTGCGATCTACGGACTGGGAAAACTAATGGGCCATCAATGTCTGGCCATCAATGCCATCGTCGCCAACCGCGTCAGGCAAGAATTCTCCAAAGACGGCAAAGCCGCCGTTGAGCGATTGATCCAACGATTCATCCAGACTTTCTCCGAGCAATTCTGATATGCATTTTTTCAAGTACCAAGGAGCCGGTAATGATTTTATTCTGCTCGATAACCGTATAGGGGAGATTCGGCTGACCGCCCCACAGATACAAAAACTGTGCGACCGTCGGTTGGGCATCGGGGCTGACGGATTGATGCTGCTGAACACCAGCACCGAGGCCGATTTCCAGATGAGCTATTTCAATGCCGATGGCAATCCAGGTAGTCTATGCGGCAACGGCAGTCGTTGTATGATCCGGTTTGCCCATGACCTGGGCATTCGAAAGACGCGCTATGATTTTTTGGCCAGTGATGGTTTACACCAAGCCGAGATCCTCCCAGATGGGAACATCCGCCTGCAGATGCATGATGTCAATCGCCTCGAAGCCACTGACCAAGGTTTTTTTCTGGATACCGGTTCCCCGCATGTGGTTCGCGTGGTGAATGACCTTGAAAAATTGGATGTAGACCAGGTCGGCAGAAGCATTCGCCATCACCCCCTTTTTGCACCGGGCGGAACCAATGTGAACTTTCTCCAACGAACAAGCGATCCGGGTCAGATCCGGGTACGAACCTTCGAACGAGGCGTAGAGGCCGAAACGCTTTCCTGTGGCACCGGTGTTACCGCCTGCGCCTTGGTGCTCGCACAACTCGATCAAACCATCCGCGAAACCCATATCCACACGGCCGGCGGCGACCTGCGGGTCAGTTACCAAACCAACGATTTTGAGCAGTTTCGAGACATCTGGCTCATGGGGCCCGCCAAGCGCGTATTTGAAGGTGAAATAGAATTAACATGAGTAAGATCAGCCTACGTGTATACGGACTTTTGATCAACGAGCAGCAGCAGGTGCTGGTCAGCGATGAATACATCCGGGGAAATTATTACACGAAATTTCCCGGGGGCGGACTTGAATTCGGAGAAGGACTTCGAGACGGACTCAAGCGGGAATTCCTGGAAGAATTACAACTCAAGATCGAAGTACTGGACCATCTCTATACCACTGATTTTTTTCAACAGTCGGCTTTCCATCCCGATTTCCAGATCGTCTCTATTTACTACGAAGTGAAAGCCCTGGAACCCATTCGGGTTCCCCTGCGGGAAAAACCCTTTGATTTCGATGCAGCACAACTAGACGTGTATGCCACCACGCAGCAAACCGAGACATTTCGACTGATCGACTGGCCGGATTTCTCAGCTGAATCGGTATCCCTGCCGATCGATAAGCTAGTGGCCGATATGATCAAGCAAAACAGGTAACGATCACTCGTCCGCCATGGCGGATTTTTTCATTTCTGTGGCCAACTCCTTACCCAAGTAAGATTCGATCCAGTGATGCACCAGGTAGATCACCGGGGTAAGCAAGATCGCTACCAGAAATTTATAGATGTAATTCACGATACCCACCGCCAGAAATAAACTGATGGGCCACACAAAATCATTTCCTTGCTGGTTGACACGGGTGCCCACGTAAAAGGCGATAAAAAGTACCACGAACGAATCAATGAATTGAGAGACCAGGGTCGATCCGGTAGCCCGCAGCCAAATGTTCTTTTCGCCCGTAACTTTTTTGATCTTGTGGAAGACAAACACGTCGATCAATTGCCCTAACAAAAACGCGGTCAGTGAACCAATGATGATAAACCCCCCTTGCCCCAACACCGCTTGGTAGGCATCCTGCATGTTTGAGATACCACTTCCCTGCTTGCTGGTCACAAAAAAATCGGCCGGCGTTAACCACATGGCCCCCTGGAAGATCAAAAAAGCAAAAGCGATCAACCCGGCTGTGAGCCAGGAAAGAAACCGAACCCCGTGCATTCCGTAATATTCATTGATGATG
>CAXRAX010000035.1:0-25377 GCA_964229195.1 Chitinophagaceae bacterium
CTGTGGGTTTGAAAGTATCACGTACTTCAATCGCACATTTCTGAAAAAGAAAGGCATTAGACCAAGTAATTTTAGGAAAAAATGAAAAAACGATTAGAACTGAAGCGCATATTTTAAGTGTACCCATCAAACTTTACAACAATATAGTTATTAATGAAATAGCCATGATTGGTCATCGTTTTATCAACTTTATCCCCGAAGAAAACTCAAAATCGAGATTTGAGCAGCTGCTGGACCTTGTTACCCAATTATTGAATTATACCAGCGGGGACGCCGATGTGGCACTGGACTGGCCGCCAAAACCCACCAACACCGATAAATCTGCCCTGATTTTGTTAGAACTTGCGGTAGTCAAGTCTACTTGTTATTTCGGAAAATAATAATGGTCTTATAAAATAACATACAGACCACTAAAAATCGACTAGGCAGGTCGAGTCAGTCTTAACTTCTTCAGAACCAACAACTACCAATGCTACTTGTGATTTCAGAAATAACAATAGGTTTATGAATAATAGTATGACTGCTAACAGTCGTTAAAGGTCTCCAAATCAACCCTAAATTTGTTATGCCAACGGCAATGTGAACTTCAAAATCGGCAGTAGACTCAACTGGGAATCCCACCAGTCTCGGAAATTCAATTTGATTTTCGGAGTGTAGCGTTAGTCCTTGGTGCGATAATACAGGCTACTAGTATAAACTAGAACTATCAAATTAAAAAGCTTATGCGTCGTTCCCTTTTATTACTGACCGTACTGGCGGCATCATTGTTCAAAGCAGATGCACAACAGATCACCTCTACAGAGTTGGGATACCAAGAATTTACTACTTCGATCGCCTCCTCTATTGTCGACTCAGACGGTAGCACCTATTATATCGGCTCTTTCAAGGGAGAGTTGAAAATTAATGGGCAGTTGTTAGCTGTTGGCGCGGGTAATACGGACATTTATGTTATAAAGATGAATCGTTCCGGTACAGTTCTGTGGCATAAAACATTTGGAAACCAACAAGATCAAAACGGACGAGCGGTTTACTTCTTAAATGGATCACTTTATATCAGCTATTCCAGTATGGATAGTCTACAAATGGGGCCAACCGTGCTGGCGCCTTATTCAGCCGGAACAAGCATCAGCGGACTGAGCAAAATGAATGCATCGAATGGTGATTTGATATGGTCACGTCGAACCAACACGCTTCTATCCTTTGTTGGCTTTGGATCAGACATAAGACTTTGGGGGGGTGGGGCAAGTTTTGTTCGCTGGGACAATCAAGTTTTATTGGATTCTGTCGGGGGCTTTCGGCAGGTTCTTTTACATCTGGATACTGCTTCCGGCAACATTCGTTCCACTCAAAGACTAACAACTACTACGGGAACTCTTACCCTACAGGCAGTGGAACAACTATCCCCTTCCCGCATTTTCCTCTGCCTTCGTACCAATGCCACTTCATCGATTTCCTTCAACGGCCAACCTCAATCGCTCTCATCCAGTAGCGGACAGCTGCTCTTCATAAAAACAGATACCAACTTCACTAATACATCATTCAGGCAGATGAATCCGGGAACTTCTCTACCCATTCAACTTGGATTTACACGTACCAACCTGATTTTTTCCCCCACGAAAGACAGTATATATCTGATTGCTAATTCGAACTCGTCCGCAGATAATATCTTTTATGCCCTAGATGGATATAATCTATCCCTATTCAGAAAGAATGCGTTGATCGTACTAGATACTCAGTTCGTCACACGTCGAGCCCACCTAATCGGCAACCATCCGACTGCACAAAATTCACTTCAATTCCGATCCATGGCCCTGAATGGCAATCAGCTTTATCTGTTTGGACAGGTGGCTGGTAACAACCAGGCACCACCCCTGATCGCTACTCCTCCCAATGTTGTCAATCTAACACTCTTGCCTGGGTTGACCGATACCTTCAATTTAGAGGGACCCAGCCGAAGTTTTGTCCTAAAAACCAACTCCACATTTTCAAATTCGCAGATCAAATGGCTGGGCGTGCACACACCCTACGAACAAGCATTACTTAATATCAACCACACGTCAACTGCATCGAATTTGATCTCTTTCGGATTTGGAAATGATAACGTCTGGAATCCCTGGGTGATTGATACCACCATGCAAGTTGTACGTGGACAAATGCGGGCTAACGCCGACCGGGCTGAAACTACACAAGCGGTAGAATACCTATCAGACGGATCACTCTTTATTGCAGGGAATAGCCACGGGAAAACCAGCCTGGATACCAGCTACCAGAGCATTGGTATGGGTCCCAGCAGGAGAGATCTATTCATGCTTCGCCGTGCCCCCAACGGAACCGTACTTTGGTATAAAAGACTCTATAGCAGTTTCACTGGAACCACCATCAACCGGGTAATGGTTCAGAATGACAAAATTTATGTGCTCCTGAATTTATTTCAGCCCATCAATAACCCTGCTTCCAATTACATCCGCCTTGATACCTCCACGCTGATTACAACCCAACTCACGCAAGCTGATGTAAGATTGCTTTTAGTCATTGAGCGAAGTGGTGCGTCCAGAATGATTCTCTTGGACGATAATCTGCCCTCCGGAAAAGTAAACTCCATCGATATCTATCCAAACGGAGACATTGCAGCCGTCTCCCAAATGGCGACCCGATCTCTTCAGCTCGGAAGCTTGGCTTTTCCAGATAACATGGGCTTTTATTTAATGAGATTGGATTCCACCGGTGTAATAAAAAGTGCCCTTAAGGTTTATCGGCTCTCCAACCCGCCCGCCGGAGCATTACCACTGCAAATGAGTTTTATTCGCGTTAGCCCCTCTGACAATACCCTGATCGTCAGCGGACTCTATTCCATGCTAAGTGGCCAGCTCACACACCCTTACGTCGTACATAATGGAACTGCTGTTATCGACACCATCTTTACCCCGAATTACTACCCCACTTCTGCCGATCAGGTTCGCTATTCTGTTTTGATCAAGACAAATCTACAATCGATCTCTTGGAGGGCGATGTTGAGTCCGGGGATTGGCTTAGGAGGCCCGCAAAGTTTTGAGCAAGTTGGCACAAACAGTTTCTTCCTCTACACAAAAACACAAAACGGACCCATTTTACTAAATGGCCAAACTATTGTATCCGATACTACCCAATCTGCTGGAATGATGAGCCTGAACGCCAGTGGTCAGTTCAGACAAGCGAAGAATTGGAAAGATGGAACTACGATTCAACCCTTCATTGCCAACCGACTAAAGTCTATAAGAGGTCAATTGTATGTATCTGGCACCTTGAACAAGCCACTGGTTTTTGATACCATACCGATTGCAGTGGCAGGATACTCCGACGCACTCACGATTCGTTATGACACAAACGTAATCGCCAAACAAAGCTTTCGCCTAGCAACCCCATACTATGAAACCATGTACGATATTGCCATTTTTCAAGATACCGTTTACTCTTTCGCCTACACCGCTCAGCAAACCCCTACATTTTTCAATAACCGTATTTATGCCAATCCCTTAGACTTAGAACAGAATGCCTTCTTAGGAAGCTTTGTGATTCCACGTCCGGTCATACCCACCATACCGGCCAATAAAAGATTTCTACTTTATCCAAATCCAAACAATGGAGAGGGCTTCAGCCTGTTAAGTCGGACCGGCACAAACATGAATTATTCCTGGAGAGTTTTTGACCTAAGCGGTAGATTAATGACGCAGGGCACAAAAGTACTTTCAGCCGGAATGTCCGTCAATATGCCCCTCGGAAAAGTTTTGTCTAACGGCTATTATCTTCTAGCACTCTACCGGCCAGATGGACGACTAGAGGAGGTTATTCAATTTTTGGTCAGGCGATGACCGGACGGCAACTTCAATCGCTTCCGGACCTTTTATGCCTTTCACGATCAAAAACTGCACGTTATCGTTGATTCTTACAGGACCGGAGAGCTGCTTGTGATGAACAAAAACACTCTGCTTCGTTTTTGAATCACGGATAAAACCAAAACCTTTTTCTTCGTTGTAATAGGTAACCACTCCCGCTTCGAAGCGCGCTGCTGAATTGCGATCCTCGGCCTTTGGGGAACTTATTTGAATATCTTCAATATTGACCTCGCGTCTTCTTGAAGGATCCTGAGGAGTAGATGTGAGATTCCCATTTTCATCTACGTAAGCCAGCATGTCAGCAAGGGAATTACCATCTCGTGCATTCTCTTTTCGCTCCCGTTTTTTTTCCTCTTTTTCTTTTCGGGCTTGCTGTTTCTTTTTTTCTCTATCACGCTTACTGAAAAATTCTGCCATTTATGTTTTCAATTTTTGTGGTGTAATGAAACGTATAAGAAGATATTGAAAGACGTATTAGGGAATGAAAGAAAAAAGCAGCACGATACATGCTGCTTTTTTAGGAATTAATTTTGCAAACGAACATTTATAGCGTTCACTCCCCGTTTCCCAACCTCCGTATCATAAGATACCGTGTCGTTCTCTTGGATTTCGTCCTTTAAGCCGGTTACGTGAACAAAAACTTCCTCTCCATCATCGCCTTTAATAAAACCAAATCCCTTGGTCGTGTTAAAGAATTTTACTGTTCCTTTTTTCATTTCATTGATTTATCCCATTTATAATGGGAAGGTTTTGAATAATACAAACCCTCATACATATGCATGAAGATCGCTTGATTAAAAAATTGTGAAACTAAACTGCAAGTATCTATGATACAATTCGATTGAGATCTCAATCTTCTGATAAGAGTATGAAGATAGAACAAAAAACCGACAAAAGCAAAAAAGATTCATTACCGACAAGCGAGCAGGGAGGAACTAAACCCAAACCCGAGTTAGTTGTTATAACGCAAAGTATTAACCATGAGGCCTTTATTCCTGATCATGCTCATTCTGGTCATCACCATCCCGGTTCTGATGTCTTTTACAAAAGCCCGCATCGAAAAACAGAAATACCGCGTCATTAAAAAAGAAAAGGAGTTCGAGATCCGCTTTTACCCGCCGGCCATTTTTGCCACCACAAAATCCTCGGCAAAATCCTATCGAGAGCTGGGAAGCAGCGGATTCCGTAAGATTGCCGGATACATTTTCGGCAACAACGAATCCTCCGCCAAGATCGCCATGACGGCCCCCGTTCACATGAACATCACCGAAAAAGGATCCTCCATGAGCTTTGTCATGCCTTCCAATTATACGATTGACAAACTACCCCGCCCGGCAGATGCCCGCGTGGAATTGCATGAAAGCCCCGCAATCTACATGGCCGCGATCGAATTTGGCGGATATGCCAGCGATCAAAAGATCAAGCAATATGCGGATCGGCTTTTACAAGCCCTTAAGCGTAGCGGAATCAAAACGACCGGCAACCCAACATATCTTGGCTACAACGCGCCGTACGAATTCATCGGACGAAAGAATGAAGTGGTCATTGGCATTGAGTGGAAAGAATGATGGGCTAAGCGATAATTTTCAGAAAAGTTATTACCTTGTCAGACATACATGTGAATAAAGTAACACTCATACTGCTTTTTTCGTGTCTGCCGTGGGGACAACTGATGATGGCCCAATCACCCGGTGGTATTCCGGCCAACAATAAGATGTGGGTGAAGGCCGACAACGGGGTGACCACCTCCGGAACCACCGTTACCCAGTGGCAGGAGTTTTCCGGGGCAGGCGTCACCGGCAACTTTACCGTTCAGCCCCTTTCCGGCACACCCAACGTACAGAGCGGCCCCACGTTCCTACCGGCCGGCATTAACTTCAACCCATACCTCCGCTTCAACGGAACCACCAATTCCCTTACCAGCATCAATAGTTTTTTGGGTACTTCCCTGGTAGGCAACAGCAACGTAACCGTGTTTCAGGTATTGAATCTTAAAGGCGGTGTAGTATGGCTGAAATGGGAGACCGACTTCAACGGCACCGATGCCCGACTGGGCTTTGAAAACTCAGCCGGCAGATTACGGTTTGATTTCCCGAAAGCCGTTCCAGCCACAGCAGGCCAGAATGTGGGCGTTACCTCCATTTTGAACAAGCACACACTGTCTACCGCCTATGTGAATGTGAATACCTCCGTGAACCGCCTGAACGGTGCCGATGACCGAATTTTAGCTATTCCCGGGCCCGGCAATTTTGCATCCGCTACTACCAAGATCGTTTTAGGAAATGAACTCTTGCTGAACCTGCCCTGCCAGATCGATCTGGCCGAAGTGATCATTTATTCCAATAGCTTAACAACAGCCGAGATAAATAAAGTCGAATCTTACCTCGCGGTGAAGTATGGCTTTACCCTCAACCAACTGGCCACCAACAACAATAACTATACCGCTACCAACGGGACCATCACCTGGAACAGAACACTGAACAGCGGATATGCAAATGATATTACAGGAATTGGCCGGGATGACGCAACCGCCCTCTCGCAAAAGCAATCCAAATCGATCAACCCAACAGCACTGGTCACCTTACTCAACGGCACCTACCCGGGCGGCACGTTCCCGACAACGAATACCGCTAATACCAATACGTTTGGCAACGATTTTTCCTTTTTACTCACCGGCGATAATGGCGCCGACACATCACTGAGCATCTGCGGTATGAACAATCGTATCACCCGTATGGCAAGGGTATGGAAAGTGCAAAACACCGGGGCAGTAGGCAATGTGACGGTGGCGTTGGATAACAATATCCTGCCCTGCGTGAAAAACATGCTGGTATCTTCCGACCCGGCCTTTCCCGATAATCAAACCACCGTGATACCAATGACCAGCGGCACCTACAAGTATGCCGTGGCGAGTTTCACCAATGGTCAGTATTTCACGTTCGCTTCCGATTCACTGCAAGTACCTCAACTGGTCAATGCACAGGCATGCCCCGGTACGAGCGTAACCCTCACGATCCAGAACCCACAAGGCTGCGCCAATTACCAATGGTACGGCAGCGCCACCGGGGGTACGCCACTGGCCACCGGTACCAGCGTAACCATCAATCCCTTTACGACTGATACCACCCTGTACGTTAGCGTGCTCGGTCCGGGCAACTGTTTATTCGACAGCCGTACGCCGGTAAGTGTTACCCAAAGCAATGTGCCATCGCCACAAGTAAATGCGGTATCGATCTGCCTCGGCAATACCGCTACCCTTCAGGTGCAAAATCCACAGGCGGGAACTACCTACTCTTGGCACGATGCCGCTACGGGCGGCAATCAGTTGGCTACCGGCACGTCATTTACCACCCCGTCATTAAGCACCCCAACCACTTATTATGTGCAGGCCACCATCACGGCGGGCTGCATCAGTATTCGTACGCCCGTTACGGTTAGCCTATACCCTTCAGCTGCGGCACCGGGTGTTGTATCGCCCGTGACCATTTGTCCGGCTAGCACCGCCACCCTGCAGGTACAACCCGTTACTCCCGGATTTACCTATGCTTGGTACAGCACTTCCACCGGAGGAACCGCCTTGGTCAACGGACCTACTTATACCACACCGGCACTCAGCGCCAATCAAACCTATTACGTGGAAGCATACAGCAACAACGGCTGTGTGAGTACCACCCGCAGTACCGTACAAGTCAATATCGACCCGCCTCCGGCTGCACCAGCCGTAACGAGCCCGGTCAATATTTGTCCCAATACACCCGCTACCCTACAAGTACAAAATCCGCAAGCAGGCTTCACGTACCAATGGTATGCGACTTCCGGAGGCGCCGTACTGGCAACGGGAACGACGTACACCACCACTTCGCTTGCCGCAGCTACAACCTACTATGTGACGGCCACTAATACCACGGGCTGTGAAAGCAGTAGTTCCAGCGCCCAAGTCGCTCTCTGGTCGCAACTACCTTCCCCGCGCGTAAGCGTTGCCGACAGTAATCTCAACAGCATCACCTACAGTTGGTCTTCGGTTACCGGTGCCAGTGGCTATCTGGTTTCATTGGATGGCATTAATTATGGTCCGCCAAGCTCCGGTAGCGCAGGCACTTCACATGTTGTAACGGGATTGAATCCTTCGCAAAGCGTTACGCTGTTTGTGATCGCTACACAAGTTCCCGCTTGCCGCAACAGTCGTCCCGGCACGGCCCAGGGTACTACCTGGCCCAATATGACCGATATATATGTGCCCACCGGCTTCACGCCAAACAACGACGGTCGCAACGATGTGTTGCGGGTGATCGGTACCACCGTAAAAAAACTGGAGTTCAGTATCTACAATCGCTGGGGTGAGCGGATCTTCTACACCACCGATATCCGCCGCGGATGGGATGGCACCGTTAAAGGCATGCAGCAAAGTACCGGCACGTATGCGTTTTACGTCCGAGCAGAACTGTTGGATGGCAGTATCCGAGTCAAAAAAGGGACAACAATGTTGATCCGTTAGAACAAGCCAGTTTGGACAGTTCGGGTAGGGGCTAGTTAGGAAAAGACGATTGGTCTTGTCACCTCAAGTGAAATGTCGCTGGCTCGTTTGCCTGAGAACTTCCCCCGATGTAAACATGGAACTTACCCGGCTCTGCGGCAAAACGCAGATCATCCCGATAGAAAGCAAGTTCTTTCTCGGTGATCGAGAAAACGACTTCCTTTCCCTCACCCGGCAGGAGTTTGAGTTTTTCAAATGCCTTTAACTCTCGTACGGGTCGAACCAAAGAAGCCGCAACATCCTGCACATATAATTGAACTACTTCCTCGCCCGCATATGAACCGGTATTCCTGACCTTGATCCTCGCCTTGATCGATCCACCGGCAGCCATGGTATCGGCACTCAATTCGATCTTTCCATATTCAAATGTGGTATAACTCAATCCATATCCGAAAGGATAACGGGGAGTATTCGGCAGATCGGTGTAGGCGGTGACATAGATATTGTCGGTATCGCTTTTGAAGGGACGGCCGGTATTGAAATGATTGTAATAGATCGGGATCTGTCCCTCCGAACGGGGAAAGGTCATGGGTAATTTACCGGAGGGATTGTAGTCCCCAAACAACACATCCGCGATCGCATGGCCCGCCTCGGTACCCAGCCACCAGGTATAAACGATCGAGGAGGCATTGTCGGCGATCCAATTAAAAACAAGCGGTCTGCCCGCACTGATCAATACGACTACGGGCTTTCCGGTCGCTATCAGCTCCCTGACCAATTGTTCCTGCATGCCGGGTAAGCGGATCTCACTTCGGCTCTTCGCCTCGCCACTCATATTCCCGGCTTCTCCTACACTTAGCACCACGATATCGGCCTGTAGAGCGGCTGTCCGCGCAGCAGCGAAACCCGACGTATCCGTACCGGTCAATTCACATCCTTTCGCATAGATCAGGTTTTTGGCAGAACCCAGCTTTTGCTCCATCCCTTTCCAGAGGGATACGATGCGAACGGAATCATCCGGCCAGCTATAACTCCAAAAACCATTGTTGTCTCCGATGGCTTTTACCAGCGGACCGATCAAGGCGATTTTCTTATTCGCGGATGCCGTGAGGGGTAATAGAGGCTTGTTCAGGGGCATTGCCACCTCATTTTTCAATAGGACGATGCTCTTTTTAGCAATGTCACGCGCCACCTCCCGGTGTGAGGGGTCATTCCATACAGCCTTCTCCCGTGCTTCATCTGAAAAACGATAGGGATCGTCGAACAAGCCGAGTTCAAATTTCTTTCGGAGAACGCGACGAACCGCCTCATCGACGACCGACTCCTGGATTTCTTTTCGCTTGACGAGATCGATCAATTGTTCCACATAGGCTCGGCTTTCCATATCGATATCCGAACCGGCCACGATCGCCTTTTTGGCCGCATCCGCCGTATCCGCCGCATAGCCATGATTGATCATCTCGCCGATACTGCCCCAGTCACTTACGACCAATCCCTTGAAATTCCAATCCCCTTTAAGTAAGGTACGCTGCAGGTAAGCGTTGCCCGTAGCGGGTATTCCACTGATATCATTGAATGAATTCATGAAGCTGGCCACCCCTGCTTCTGCCGCAGCTTTGAACGGTGGGAGATAGACTTCATGTAAGCGACGCAAACTCATGTCGGTGGTATTATAGTCGCGGCCCCCCTCCGCCGCCCCATACCCTGCAAAATGCTTGGCACAGGCCATCACCGCATCCAAACTGCCCAAGCCCTTGCCCTGGAATCCTTTTACTCGTGCAGCCGCGATCAGACTACCCAGATAGGTATCCTCACCGGCGCCCTCCATGACTCGTCCCCAACGCGGGTCGCGTGAAATATCTACCATGGGTGCGAAGGTCCAGTGAACCCCCACCGCAGCGGCCTCGGTCGCTGCGATACGGGCGGAGCGCTCGATTGCGCTCAAATCCCAACTGGCCGCTTCAGCCAATGGAATGGGGAATATGGTACGATAGCCGTGTATCACATCTTGCGCAAAGAGCAAGGGGATCTTTAAACGCGACTGAAGAGCGATCTCCTGCAAGGAGCGGGTACGGGCCGCACCGGTCACATTCAAATAGGAGCCCACTTTACCCTGACGAACACGGTCTTGTTTTTCTCCATCACGGGTGATGGGACCGGTCGCCGCAAAATCACTGCTCAATTGATTGAGCTGTCCCACTTTTTCCTCCAGTGTCATCAAAAGCAAAAGAGAATCGACCTTTCGATCGATCTTGTTCAATTGACTAAGTCCCAGCTGCGGAAGGATGAACAGCATTCCGCCAATCAAATAATGAAAGCGCATGTTTAGTATTATTGATAGACCCGGACATAATCTACCCGCATTTGCGTCGGGAAGATCGAATCATCGATTCCTCGCTTGCCGCCAAAATTTCCACCGATGGCAAGATTGAGGATGATGTGGAAAGGCTGATCAAAGGGCCACACGGCCTTGTCGTTGCTTTCCTTCTGATAAACGAATGTTTGAACACCATCCAGGTAGTATTCGATCCGGTCGGCAGACCACTCAATGGCGAAGACATGATATTTTTTGCCATGTGCTGCCAAGGGGACCAAGCGTGTCCGTTGGGTATTGTACATCCCATTGTACGCATCCGTATGGATCGTTTGATGCAAGGTGTCTTTTTGATACCCCACCGTCTCGGCAATGTCGATCTCGCCGCTTTTGGGCCACCCGCCGTACTGATTTTCGGTTGGCAACATCCAGATCGCTGGCCAAGTACCCAATCCGTTGGGGAGTTGAGCCTTTACTTCTATACGGCCGTATTTCCAATCCCCTTTTTGCTTGGTGGTGAGTCGGGCCGACGTATACGTAGTCCCTTCAAAGTTCTCTTTCCGGGCCTCAATGATCAGTTCGCCATTTATCACGCGTGCATTTTCTTTCCGATCCCAAGTATAAAACTGGGGCTCATTGTTGCCCCAGCCGCACAAGGAGGGACAACCCCTGCCCTTGTCATAATTCCACTTTTGCGGATCGGGTAACCCGACACCATCGAACTCATCGGCCCAAACCAACTTGTTATATCGATACTGTGCCTGTGCATCGTGCTCCAGCGAGCCGATACCCAGACCGATGAGCAAAATGAAAGCACGGAGCACGGATGTATGCAGACGGGTCATGGATGTCAAACTGGTTTTTTATTGATACACACGTACATAATCTATCTCGTAGGTGGCAGTGGTGAAATTGGGGTCGATATTACCACCAAACGTGCCGCCCATGGCCAGATTGATCAGGACGAAAAAGGATTGATTGAAGGGAAGATTACCCGTATTGGCAACCGTATGATACAGATTTCCGTCGACGAAAAACTTGATCGATTGCGGCGACCACTCACAAGCGTACAGATGAAAGGCAGTAGTGGCTTGCTGTATCAATGTTGTGGCCGTCACCGGATTGCCACCTGAACGGCCAGGGTAATGCAACGAAGCATGTATACGATTCAGGTCGGATCCCTTGTGTTCCATCACATCGATCTCTCCGCAGGCAGGCCAGCCGACCGTCGTAAAATTATCGCCCAACATCCAGAAGGCAGGCCAGGTGCCTGCTCCCGTTGGCAGCTTGGCCGACATCTCGATCTTGCCGTATTTGAATGAGAATTTATTGCGTGATAACAACCGAGCTGAAGTGTAATTGCTGCCGCCAAAGGATTCAGCCTTGGCAATGATCTTCAACGTACCATTGGAGACGATGGCATTATCGAGTCGATTGGTATAGTATTGTGACTCATTGTTCCCCCATCCCCCGGCGCCAATGTCATAGCCCCATTTGGTGGCATTGGGGGCACCGGGCAAGTCGAATTCATCAGACCAAATCATGGACTGTACCACTGTAACGGTAACAGAAAGGGACTTACTGGCGGTGAGTCCGGTAGCGCCTTTCGCGACTACATTCACCGTGTAATTGCCGGAGGTTGGGTAGCGATAGGTGAGACTACCTGAAACTGAATTCTGAAATATCCCGTTGCCAAAATCAAAGTCGTAGCTGACGGCGTTGCTCGCAGTGGCCAAGAACTGTACGTTTCCACTGTTATCGCTTGCCACGGTAGCCGTCAAACTCAGGTTGGTGGGCGCCACCGGATTGGGAGGAGTATTTTTTTCTCCGCATCCAATACCAGCGACGGCCAACCCGAGAACCAAAAAAAGACGATGTATCAAGGCTTCTTTTTCAACTTTTGATACCAGGAGTTTCCATCAATTCCAATATTACGCAAATGCATGGTGGTAGGTGTAATCTCCAGGATCTCATATACCGTACCGCCGGTACCAAAATTGATGATGCCGTTTCCGGGTACGGTAAACTGTATCCGGGTGGATTGAGCAGGCGTAGAGTTAGAGGTCGCATCTTGGAAGATCAACTGTTTGTTTCCACCTGTATTGATCGAGAAGCAATTATCACCCCCGCTGAATCCATAAAAAGCACTGGAGGCACCGATCGAGAAGGACGAACCAAAATTATTCACGTTCATGAAAACCTGGTC
Source organism: Chitinophagaceae bacterium (assembly GCA_964229195.1). Lineage (GTDB taxonomy): Bacteria > Bacteroidota > Bacteroidia > Chitinophagales > Chitinophagaceae > JJ008. The sequence goes on from CAXRAX010000035.1 coordinate 12,867, forward strand.
GAGTGCATTTTTGGAGAAAGTGATCTCATCATCATACGCACATGCTTCGCGCGTATCCGGACCCGCCGAGTACCAGATGGGAGAAAACGCATCGTTGGGACCCACCCCAAAATGACCGGGAGCACTGCGGTCAGTAACCCAGACCTTGGAGCTGCCGCCCGTCAACGCACTCAAAATGGGTGCCGGGATCTGAAAAGCCACAAATACCCGAACGCGTTTGCTGATGGTAGACAAGCTTCCGCCTGTACCAACCGCATTTACGGTAATGGTATAATCATTGGTGCCGGGGTTAGCATATTTATAGGTAAGCGTACCGGTTGGAACCGTACGCTTGATCCCATCCCCAAAATCAATGTTATAGGTAAGGGCCCCGTTCGAAGTGACAGAGATATTCACGTTGCCGGTACCGTTTCCGTTCGGATTGGCGGCATCTACCCCCACGACGGTTGTGGTAAGGGCTAAGTTCGTCGGGGCAGAAAGTTCCCCGAAGGAGTAAGAAGGCTTTTTACAGGCGCTGAACAGCAAGACCGCTGCAGCCAGCATCCCTGTTAAATTCTTTATGTTACGCATATGGCAGTATTTAAAGGTTATTGAAGACGAAGATCATCTACCAGGAAAGTAAAGTTTGCCGATCCGTCACCCGGCGTGCCCAGATCGAAGATCAACACCACTCGATCGTAGGTATTAGCCGTATTGATGGCAGTATAGTCAAACGTCACTTCTGTCCACGCATTCGCGACACCAATGGTCACTTCCTTTTCAAAGTTGATCCCCGGGTTGGAGGAGTTCTCCACTTTCAGGAGCACTTTCGCACCGGCACGCGGCGAATACACTTTCATCTTGAAGGTGCGCGACAGGGAGAAGGGAATGGGCTCGCTGAGGGTCAGGAAGCTTCCACCCCAAGGCTGTCCGGCGTTTTTAACCATCTTGGCCACCTTCGCACTAGTGTTAATGCCGCCTGATTGAGGATTATTCACAACGGTCATATTACCGCCGTCGAAATCGAACCAGCCATAGGAGACGGGGTATTCAAAATTCAAGGGAATGGAAACCGGGAAAGTGTTGGTCAGTCGAATGTCGTCAAACAGGAAGGTGAAATTCGAAGAACCATCACCGGGTGTGCCCAGGTCAAAGATCAAAACAATGCGGTCGAAGGTAGCAGCCGTGTTGACTCCCGAATAATCAAAGACCAGGTCTTCCCAATTATTCGCCATAGATACAACCGCTTCCTTTTCGTAGTTCTGTCCTGGATTCGTCGAATTCTCCACTTTCAACAACACCTTCGCGCCAGCACGAGGCGAATAGACTTTCATACGGAAGACCTTATTTGCCGTGAAGTTCATTGCGCTGGTCAGCGTCAGGAAGCTTCCACCCCAGGGCTGTCCGGCATTTTTCACCATCTTGGCAACGCGTGCACTGGTGTTGATGCCATTGGACTGCGGGTTGTTGAGCACCGTTACTTGCCCGCCATCAAAATCAAACCAACCATAGGTGGTCGTGGTAGACTCGAACGTCAACGGGAGACTCAGCGGGGGCGGCGGTAAACTCGCGACCAACTCGAAATCATCCATGAGGAACGTAAAGTTTGCTGAGCCATCACCCGGCGTACCCAGTTCCCAGATCACAACGATTTTGTGATAAGAATTCGCGGTATTAATGGTGGAATAGTCGAAATACAGATACTCCCAAGCATTGGCAACCGTTGTGGTTGCCTCTTTCTCGAAATTGATGGCCCCATTGGATGCATTCTCCACCTTGAGCAACATTCTGGCACCGACCCGAGGAGAAAAGACTTTTACCCGGAAGATCTTGTTCGTACTGAAGTCAATAGCGCTGCTCAGCGTGATCAAACTTCCGCCCCAGGGCTGACCGGGACTTTTCACCATCTTGGCCACTTTGGTACTCGTATTGATACCACCTGAATTCGGATTATTGATAATGGTCGTGTTACCACCATCGAAATTGGCCCATGCGTAATTGAGTGTCGTCGACTGGAAGGTCAGCGGCAACAACAACGGATCCACGATCGTGAAGGGAACGGTTTGCTCCGTCGTAGCCGCACCGCCACTCAGTGCCACGATCCGAACGTTGTACGTGCCGGTAGCGGCATATACATGCGAAACGGTTTGGCCTTCCAAGAAACTAACCGGTACTTCATTGGGCACATCGCCGAAATACACACGGAAGTTGGTTTCGTACAACGCGGTGGCCGAAACATTCACTTTGTAATTGTTCGAAGGATCGGCCGTTACGGATACCTGTAAGTTTTGAGGTGCCCGGAAAGTGACGGTCAATTGTTGGGTCAGCTCTTTTGTTTTTCCATTGACGGCGTACGCAACGATGCGAACATTGTAAACGCCCTCGGGATACACGTGGGTGGTGTTCTTACCGGCGGCGATGTTTACCGGCGTCGCAGGGCCATGCCCATAGTACACATCGTAGGAAACCGCACCCACTCCATTGGGGGTAATGGTAACTGTACCGGAGTTATCCTGCGTGATCTCAAAAAGGACCTTCAGGGAATCCGGACCGTTGGCAGCTGCCACGAAGGACGTGTCTTCGTACTTCTCTTTTTTACATCCGATCGCAACGAGTGCCACCAGGAAGAAAAGGGTTATGTATTTCATATAGCGCATAACGTGAGTTTTTAAGGATTAATAACCGCTGTTTTGGGTGAGCACCGAGATATCGATCTCCAACTGCGGGATCGGGAACACCTCGTGCTTGCCCGTTTGAAAACCGGTGATCTTGCTGGCGGCCTCGCCGGTGCGGACCAGATCAAAGAATCGCTCTCCTTCCATAGCCAGCTCGAGCCGACGCTCATTCCAGATGGCCTGACGAAGGGCTGCACCCGTAGCGGTGATGTTGTGGAGGTTGTCGCCAAAGGCACGGGCACGCACCAGATTCAGGTACTGCTGGGCCTTGGTATCGTTGGGCGTGGCGGAACGGTTGAACGCTTCAGCGGCCATCAACAATACATCCGCATATCGAATGGCGCGGTAATTATTCTTGTAATTGAGTTCTACCTGTCCGGAAGTCTCCCCAACGCGAGGATGATATTTCTGGTTGTACAACCCGGTGTTCTTGTAAGGGGCCACTTGATAGGTAATACCAAACCCTGGATTGGCGTTCTTGTACGCTTCGATGTCGAGGATCGCAACCGCTTTTCTGCGATCGCCTGCCTCGAAGGCACCGGCCAAAGAAGCTGTGGGCAGGTCAAAACTCCATCCGGAGGCATAAGGCATGCCCGCACCACCATTCAATCCGCGAACCCCGACCATTTGCACGGCGAAGTTGCCTTGCCCGCGGTTGGGTCCGCCCCAGTTGTAATAAGGCGAGTTGTTCGAGTGCTGAATCTCAAAAACGGACTCGGGACCATTCTCGCCGCTAGCCAAAAATTGAGAGCCATAGTCACTGACCAGGGAGAATGCATTGGCGGTGATCACACTTTCCAATGTTTGAGCCGCATTATCAAACTTGTTCTGATAGAGATATACTTTTCCGAGCAGGGCCTGCGCCGCATACTTCGTGATACGTCCTTTTTGAACTTGAACAGTGGGCAGTACGGCGATGGCAGCGGTGAGATCCCGCTCCATCTGGGCATAGACATCTGCTTTGGGGGAACGCTGCAAGGTGCGGGATTCGCTCAGGCTGAGTCGCTTGTCTACGAACAAGGGTACATCACCAAAGAAGCGCACCAAATGGAAATAATAATAGGCCCGGAGGAAATATACTTCCCCATACAAGGCATCCTTGCCGGCAAAATCGACCGACTTTCCAGCCGGATTTGTCTGCTTGTACTGGTGCATGTAATTCGCTCGATTGATCCCCTCATAGGCTTCCTGCCACAACTCCGTTAAGATGTTGTTGACGGGCGTATGCGAAAAATCATCGATCTGCTGCAGGGCTAGAACATCGGAGGCATTTTCGCCGCCACTGGCCGCATCGTTGGTGGCAATATCACCGATCAGCGGCGCCCGAGACAACCACTGCATGGGCGTATACACGCTCACCGCCATGGTCCGGTAATCCGATTCCGAACTGAGATAATTCAATTCCGTGATCCGGAAATCTTCTTTGGGATCGTACTCGATCCATTTCTTACAGGAGGAAACCGTCAGCATCAGCACGGCACCTGCCAGAAGGAATAATACTTGCTTTCTCATATGTAGTTCGTTTGTAGGGTTAGAGTTTGATGTCCAGTCCCACCGAAAAAGTCCGTGCCTGCGGATAAGCACCACGGTCAACACCGGTGTCTAGAATACCACCGGCGATCTCCGGATCGAAGCCGCTGTATCGGGTGAGGGTGAATAAATTGCGGGCCTGTGCATATACGCGCAGGCTACTAAAGGCCTTCTTGATCATCTTGGTCGGCAACGTGTAACCCAGTTGGATATTTTTCAGTTTCACGAAAGATCCGTCTTCAACATAGCGGCTTGATACGCGGATGTTGCTATTGGCATCGGTGAAGCTGTATCGGGGATTACGGGGATCGTTGGTGGATCCTTCGCCTGTCCAACGTGCCAACACACCGCGATATTTATTCGTGTAGTTACCATTGCGCTCCCACGCACTGTATACATCATTGCCTACAGAGGCATAGGTGAAGGCGGTCAGGTCAATGCCCTTGTAAGACATGTTCAAATTCCAGCCGATGGTAAAATCGGGGAACGGATCGCCGATCTTGGTCTTGTCCTTGGCATCGATCACCCCATTTCCATCGATGTCCGCGAAGCGAATATCACCCGGCACGGCTCCGGCCTGTGCTGGAGCCGAGGCGATCTCGGCCGCATTCTGAAAGATGCCGATGGCCTGATGACCGAAGAAATAACCAGGCGTCTGTCCTTTTTCAAAGACGGTCACACTTTGGTTCTGTCCGTTGAAATAATACCCACCGAAGATCTTCGCTGTACCGTCGGTGTTGGTGGCCGTAACCAAGTTCGTGGCCGTAGTAAAGGTTGCGGTTGTATTGATCAGCAGGTTTTTACCGATCTTATTGTTGTAGCCGAGCGTGATCTCATAACCAGAGGTCTTTGTGGCCCCGATATTGGCCGTGGGGATGGGCACTGTACCGAGATACAGGGAAGCGGAGGGCGTGAAGAGCAAACCATCTACTTCACGGGTAAACCAATCGGCGGTCAAGGAAAGTTTACGCTGGAAGAACAAGGCATCAAAACCGATGTTGGCCTGAATTTGCTTTTCCCAGCGAAGGGCGTTGTTGGCAGCAGAGCCAACCGTTGCGCCCGGGTAGAATACATCTCCAAAATTGTAGCCGTTGCTGTTGGCTGTCGGACCATAACTCGGTCCCCCTGTTACGATACCCACATACTGCGGATTGACGTTCTCATTACCGACCGTACCATAACTGCCTCTGAGCTTGAGCAGATCGACCCAGTCTGCCTTAAAGAATTTTTCCTTGCTGATCAACCAACCGGCCGATCCGGATAGGAAGTTGGCATTCTTATTATCCGTTCCGAAGGCATACGAGCCGTCGCGACGGATGGTGATGGATGCCAGATATTTTTCCTGAAAATCGTAGTTGGCGCGCAAAAACTTAGAGAGGTTGCGACGGAAGTATTGGTAATAATACCCGTTGATGGCGTTGGAGTTCGTGGCATTGTTGACACCGGTAGCAGCAGTGAAATCAGCAAACTCCCAGCTGTTGAAGGGAACATCCTGACGCGTGGCGCCGGCAGCATTGCCAGACACTTTGGCCAAAGAGAAACCCAGTACGGTCTCAAAATGGTGGTCTTCTTTCCAGCTGAAGTCATAATTGGCGAAAGACTCCCAGGTGTAATTGAAGTTGCTGGTCTTCTCATGCGCCACCGTGTTGAACCGACCGGCAACCGTGGATCCGTCTGGGTTCATGGAATTGTCGACGTTGTTCACTCCCCAGAATACGAGCGGGGTGAAGCTGCGGGCATTTCCGTCGTACTTCGTATAGCCGAAACGAGAGGTGAGCAATACATTCTTGTATAGTTTATACTGAAGCTCTGCCTTCCCATAGAGCTTGGAACCGATGTTCTTATTATAGGTGTTCTCCAGCTTGGTGAGGGGATTGAAGATCTCAGATAAGATCCGCGTGCTGAACCCGTATTGTCCGACGGTATTGGGCGTATTATTCAACACAGACACGGTCGGATCGTAGTTCAGGGCAGATCCCAAGATCGAGTTGAATGAATTTTCCTGCACCCCCCGACCATTCAACGTCACGGCAGAGGTGTTGAGGATGAAACGAAGACGAGACGTGAGGTCTATGTTGAAATTAGCCGTCAGATTGCCGCGCTTGAAAAGTGACTTGTCATCCCCGCCAACGATTCCGCCCTGGCTGAGCAAACCACCGGAGATGAAGTACGTAACCTGGTCGGATCCGCCGCGAGCGGATATATTATGTGTCTGTAAGGTAGCCCGCTTGAATACCTGGTCCTGCCAGTTGGTTCCCACCCCGATTCCGCTCAGGTTGGGGAAGATGACCGGCCCGCCCGAAACGGTGCTGCCCTCATTCACCATGGCCGCATACTCCGTGGCATTCAAGACACCTACAGTGTTGAGCACTTCCTGCACGCCATAGTTACTGTTCACGTTGAACTCGGCCTTTTGACCTTTCCGACCGGAACGGGTAGTAACCAAGATCACGCCGTTACCCCCTTTCACTCCGTAAATAGCGGAAGTGGCCGCATCCTTTAATACGTTGATCGATTCGATCTCGGCAGCATTGATGGAATTGAGATCCGTAAGGGTTTGAGGCACCCCGTCGATAATGACCACAGGATCCGTTCCGGAATATGAAGGGATACCCCGAATCAACACCGTGGGTTTGGAACCGGGCGAACCACTTTGGATGACGTTGACACCCGCCGCTCGACCCTGCAAGGCCTCTTCCGTACGAACCGGACGAAGCTTGTCGATGTCGGCCCCTTTTACGGTTGAAATGGCTCCCGATACTTTAGTCACTTTTTGAGTGCCATACCCGACAACCACTACATCGGATAACGTGGAAGAACCGGCGAGGCTCAACGCAACGCTCATGACAGTGGCAGAGGCCTTGACCTCACGGGTCTCCATCCCGGCATAACTAATAGAGAGCATGGACCCGGCAGAGATGCCGGCCAGCGAAAAACGACCCTGTGCATCGGTTTGGGTGGACTGACTACCCCCCTTTACCTTGACAGTGGCCCCAACAAGAGGCTCGGAATTGGTTGCATTTAGCACCTTACCGGTAACCGTAATCGTCTGAGCCATGACCTGAACCACAAAGGCCAGGAACAGACCCATAAGTAAGATCTTTTTTTTCATACAGCAGTTGTTTAGCAATTCGATTTTATAACAGATAAAACCTGAACAAGATTAGTGAAGTAAACTAGCCTGATAAAAATATCCACTCCAACAATACTACATCGAATTGTACAATAGATTGGTTATCAATATATAAATACTACATCAGCACTACATCAAAAACGAAAGTTGCCCCCTACAAAATAATATTCTTACCTTTTGCCCATGAAAGGGGTCTGGTTAGGATTCGCGTTAACTACCATGGTACTGTCCGCTATCGGTCAGAATACGATCGGACTGCCGGATGTGACCAACTACCCCAAAAAAAGTTATGGAGGGGGGCTACAAAACTGGGATATCAGCCAGGATTCAAGTGGTATTATATATGTAGCCAATAACGAGGGACTTTTAAGTTTTGACGGCCGATACTGGAACCTGCACCCGTTGCCGAACCGCACCATTACCAGATCGGTGCTGGCCGGACAAGACCTTAATATATATGTAGGCGGTCAGGATGAACTGGGCTATTTCCATCCGGATGGATCCGGTCGGCTACGATATGAGTCGCTCCTCAGCAAGATCGCCGAGTCGGACCGCTCATTCGGGGATGTGTGGGACATCGTACAGATCAATCAGGATATCTGGTTTCGAACTGCTAAGCGAATCTTCAAGTTTAGCGGATCAGCGATAGCCACCTATCCTGCCAGCTCGGAGTGGGGCTTTTTGGGATCGGCTGGCGGGAAAATTTTTGCCCAAGACTTTGAACGAGGGTTGATGACCTTCGAGAATGGAGCTTGGCGAGCCCTTTTCCCAAGAGCGCCTATCCCAACCGGAGATGTGATTACGGGTGTGCACGCGGTTGAGGGCGGCCAATGGATGGTAGCCTATCTCAAATCGGGATTATTCGTTTCCAATGGCGAGGGGCTGAAGGCGATGCAACACGAGGACATCAAACCCATTCGTGCGGCGCGTATTTATGCAACCGCCAACCTGCCAGACGGACGGTTCGCGTTAGCGACAAACACAAACGGCTTGTACATAATCGATCGAACCGGAAAACGGATCCAGCACTTTTCCAGAAGGGAGGGGATGCAAAACAACAACGTACTCAGTGTGCGGTCGGACCGAAACAACAATCTTTGGCTGGGCCTCGATAATGGGATAGATTTCATTGCCTATAACAGTCCGATCAAACGCATCGATCCAACGGAAGGAAATGCGACCGCCTATACCACACTGATCCAAAACGGCACACTTTACATAGGCACCTCTAATGGAACATGGATGACCCCGCTCGAGGAATTGACAGACCTGAGCTTTAGTCAACAACCTTTTCAGCGTGTAGAAAACACCAACGGACAGGCCTGGTCGCTTGCCGAGATCAACAACCAGGTATTATTAGGACATCACGAAGGCATGTTTCGCATCCTTTCCGGCGCCGCGGCCCCGATTCGATCCGGCACGGGTTTTTGGAACTTCAAGCCCATGAGTGCTACCTACCCGACCGATCGGATCGTAGCGGGTAACTATAAGGGACTTCAATACTATGACTTTAAAAACGACCAATTCATACCGGGTAAATCATTTTTCCCGTTCGAAGAATCGTCGCGATATGTAGTGATCGATGGAGAAAAGAACATCTGGGTCTCTCACCCCTATCATGGTGTTTTTCGGTTGCAGCAGCTCGGGGCCGACAGCAATCAATCATGGAAAACTTATACCGATAAAAATGGGCTGCCCTCCCGCCTGAATAATCACATCTTTAAGATCCGGGAGCAATTGTTGGTTGGTACGGAAAAAGGAGTGTATCGCTATGATCCGAAGCAGGACCGCTTCGAACCAGACCCAACCTATAAAGAAGTGCTGGGCGACCAGAGCATCCGCTATCTCCAGGACGATAGCCAAGGAAGTATATGGTTCATACACGAGAAGTCGGTTGGCTGGATCGATCGGTCCAAGACGCTACCACAGGTGATGTATCTGCCCGAATTGAAGAAAAAATTACTCAGCGGATTTGAGTTCATCTATCCATACAACGAACAAAATGTTTTCTTGGCGGGTGAAGCCGGCCTCTACCATGTAAATCTCCAGAAATACCGGCAGCAACAAGGACAAATACAAGTGAATATCAGAGGGGTGCGGATCGGACTTCAGGGCGATAGCATATTATTTGGCGGATTCGGTTTGCTGAAGACCGACCGGTCATTCACGATCCAGCCGAACGAGAAGAATATCCGATTTGAGTTCAGTTCACCCCCCAATACCGACCCAGAGTCGTTGGAATACAGCTACCGGCTGGAAGGATATGAAAATCGTTGGTCGGAGTGGTCGAAACGAACAGAAAAGGAATTCACCAATTTACCTCCCGGAAAATACCGCTTCGAGGTTAAGGTCCGAAACAACCTAGGCACGGAATCCGACATCTCCAGCTTCAAGTTCGAACTCTTACCTCCCTGGTACAAAACACCACTGGCCTGGGTCACGTATTTATTTGTTGTCTTTGGCATGATTGCCTGGCGGTATCGATACCAGCAAAACAAATTCGAAAAACAACAGCAGCTTTTCGAGGAAGAGCAACAGAAAATGCAATACATCCTGGAGCTAGAGAAAAGCAAAGCAGAAGGCGCGTTGATCGCAGCCAGAAGCCAGAATCTGGAGAGCGAGATCCAATTCAAAAATGCCGAACTCGCCGCATCCGCGATGCACCTGGTGAAGAAAGGTGAATTGATCACCCGACTCAAAGCGGAATTGAATCAACTGATGCGTCGGGTAGATGTTCCCGCTGCTCAAACCGAGGTCAAAAAAATGATCCGACAACTGGAGGACGATGACCAGCTGGATCAAGAGTGGGATCAATTCGCCAAACACTTCGATAAAGTACACAGCGATTTTGTCGTTCAATTGAAATCCAAACACCCCGATATCAGTGCAAATGAGGTTAAACTGTGCTCCTTCCTGCGAATGAACTTGAGCTCGAAAGAAATCGCCCAACTCCTCAACATATCCGTACGAGGCGTTGAGATCAGCCGATACCGTCTCAGAAAGAAATTGAACTTACAGCCCGGCGATAACCTGTTCGATTACCTGATCCAGATACAAAATATATCGCAGGCGGGGAAATGATATGCCTGATCTTACGTTGATTTCCAGCTTGGTTCTTTGCGGTGGTGGGTTGACTGTTCATAGGCATACGCCAAACCGATCAGCTCGCCATCCTGAAAAGCTTTGCCCATAAAAGCCATACCGATCGGTAACCCCTGTACAAAGCCCATGGGAACGTTGACAGAGGGAGCTCCGCATACGGCTGCCGGACCGTACATGCCATACCCCGAAAATCGATCACCATTCACCCAATCGGTACACCAGGCAGCTCCGTTCGAGGGGCCACAGATGGCGTCCAATTGTTTCCCTGCAAAAAATTCAGCATAGAATTTACGCGCCTCAACATATTTCGCAATCGCCTCCTGATATTCTTTTTCGTCTAATCCCCCCTTGGCTTGGGAGGCTTCCAGTAGCTCCTGTCGGAAATAGGGCATTGCGGTGGACGCATGTTCCTGATTGTATTTGATCACATCCGCTAAAGATTTGACAGCAGCATTCGCCGAAGCGAGATATTTATTGACGCCATCCTTGAATTCATACTGCAACACTTTACTGGCGGGGACCCCTTGCCGATTGAAGGCATTCAAGAACTCGACTTCCACCACGGTCGCTCCTTGTTGCTTGAGTACGTCGATCGCTGCTTTATACAGTTCGAGTACCAACTCATGACCCCCCGTTAAAAAATTCTTCTCGATTCCTATTCGCTTACCTGCCAGTGCATCGGATCTCAAATACTTGGTATAGTCGATCGGCTTGTTGTATTCGTTCTGCGTAACCGGATCATTCGGATCAACGCCTACGATAGCCGATAGCAAGATGGCCGCATCGCGCACCGATCGGGTGAGCGGTCCGGCCGTATCCTGCGTACTGGATATGGGAATGATGCCGGATCGGCTGACCAATCCAACCGTAGGTTTAATGCCCACCACGCCATTGACCGAAGCGGGACAATGGATCGAACCATTCGTTTCGGTACCAATGGCCACGGCACAGAAATTGGCCGATACAGCAGCTGCCGAACCGGAACTGGACCCGCAGGGATTTCTGTCAAGTGCGTAGGGATTTTTGGTCTGTCCGCCCCGACTGCTCCACCCACTCACCGAACGGGTAGATCGAAAATTGGCCCACTCACTTAAGTTGGTCTTTCCTAAAATAATCGCCCCGGCTGCGCGCAACCGATCTACCAAAAAAGCATCTTTCGAGGCACGGTTATCCTGTATGGCCAATGCCCCGGCCGTTGTATGCATTTTATCGCCGGTATCTATATTATCCTTGATCAATACGGGAATACCCTGCAAAGGCCCGCGATAAATACCTTTTTTCCGCTCGGTATCACAATCCCTTGCCCGGTCGAGTGCATCCGGATTTAGCTCAATAACGGAATTGACAGTTGGTCCTTTCTTATCGAAAGCAGCGATCCGATCTAAATAAAACTGTGTAAGCTGTACGGCCGTACACTTTCCTGTTCGCATGAAATCCTGCAGCTGATCCAACGTGGCCTCCTGTAATCGTAAGGAATCCCCCAAAACACCATGCGAAGGATTCACGTTCAACAAAAACGATGGAAAAACGGCCATACCAACCATTAAAGTGCCTGTATCCGTCAAAAAGGACCTTCTATCCATGTTAATTGCGTTTGCTTAAAAATAGTTCTATGTTTTGATACGAAGTCATGAAAATAGTAGGCGGTATAACTTGAATTTTATCAACTGCTATTGCTAGGTTTCGATTTCCAGGACTGACAGGAGCATTTTTCATCGGAGCCTGCATCGTAGTACCCCATTTAAGGGATGCGGAAAAAAGACCATCTGTTATCTAAATAACACTTCGGTTTTGATTTTGAAGCAAACATCCCGGCATCCAGCTGACCCACAGAAAATCAACGTGGCTATAAGTCCTGTGTTATCGCTCACCGTATAAACCATAATCATATTAGATCTTATTTAATATTTAGTGGGTTGATTGGCAATCAAGCATAAATGGGGCTGTAGAGCGATTCAACATTCCAGTAAATTTAATTACAGACATTAAAGAATATAAGTAAAATAACCTACATCCATGCAAGTTAATTTTCAGCACTTTGATATCCGACAGGTTCGATCCATCCGCACAATACTAACGATCATTTGCATGA
>CAXRAX010000036.1:0-3340 GCA_964229195.1 Chitinophagaceae bacterium
TGCCGATGACCTGAACTCCTCCCGGGAAGTGATCTCCCGACTGCTGAAAAAAATGGAACAACAGGGACAAGTCAAACTCCACCGAAACCTGATCGAACTGGTGAAGTAACGGAACGTGACCATTGTCACACCCCACCCCAACCCCGCATCGTAGTGTTGCCAAAACTTGTGTATGGAAATACTGGGATACCTCGCTTCGTTGCTGATCGGACTTTCACTGGGACTCATCGGGGGTGGCGGCTCCATCCTTACCCTACCCGTGCTCGTATACTTGTTCGGCGTCTCCCCCACCCTAGCCACAGCCTACTCGCTATTCATAGTGGGCACGGCCAGTTTGGTAGGTGCTTGGCCCAAGCACAAAGAGGGACTGATCCATTACCCGACCGCCATCGTCTTCGGCGTTCCCTCCATCGCAGCCGTCTTCATCACCCGCAAATGGATCTTGCCCAGTTTACCCGATACATTGTTCCGCATCGGATCGCTGACCGTCACCAAGGACCTGATGCTGATGGTACTCTTTGCCATGCTCATGCTAGCCGCCTCGATCTCCATGCTGCGCAACGGAAATCCAACGAAAAAAAATTCAGAAGGTCCCCCTTCGTTCAACTACCCCCTGATCCTGTTGGAAGGCGCGGTGGTGGGGGTGCTGACCGGACTGGTCGGTGCCGGAGGCGGATTTCTCATCATACCCGCACTGGTGGTGCTGAGCGAACTCCCCATGAAAAAAGCCGTGGGCACCTCGCTGCTGATCATCGCCACTAAATCGCTGATCGGATTTACCGGCGACCTGATGGCACATGCCTCCATGGACTGGCCCTTGCTGTTCTCCATCACGGCCATAGCCATTGCCGGGATCTTCCTGGGAAATGCCCTGAGCCAACGGATTGACGGAAACGCCCTGAAAAAAGGGTTTGGCTGGTTCGTGCTGGTCATGGGAACATATATTTTGCTTAAAGAACTGGGCTTTCTGCCCGGGATCGGTTAATGTGAGGAAAGTCACCTAAACGATCCTCCTGGATTCCGAACATTGCATTCATATCATTAACTGAAATCTTTTTACCATGATCATCGAACAGATCTACACCGGATGCCTGGCACAAGGTGCCTATTACATCGAGAGTAAAGGAGAAGCTGTGGTAATCGACCCGCTACGGGAAGTGGAGCCTTATATCCAAAAAGCCCAAAAGAACGCCGCCAAGATCAAATATGTACTGGAAACACATTTCCACGCCGATTTTGTATCCGGTCACGTTGACCTCAGCAAAAAGACCGGCGCACCCATTGTGTATGGTCCCACCGCCCAACCCGGCTTCGAGGCCATCATCGCTGCTGACGGACAAGCCTTCCAAGTCGGTGAGCTTACCCTCAACGTATTGCACACCCCGGGCCACACGATGGAAAGCACCTGCTACTTGCTGAAGGATGCTTCCGGAAAAGACCTTGCCCTTTTTTCCGGAGATACACTGTTCATCGGCGATGTAGGCAGACCCGACCTGGCTCAAAAAATGGCGACCGACCTCACACAGGAAAAATTAGCCGGCTATCTCTATGATTCCCTGCGTACGAAGATCATGCCCTTGGCGGATGACATCACCGTCTACCCCGCCCACGGTGCCGGAAGCGCTTGCGGAAAGAACATGAGTAAGGAGACCACCGATACACTGGGAAATCAAAAAAAGTTCAACTATGCCTTGCGTGCCAACATGACCAAGGAAGAATTCATCCGGGAAGTGATCACCGGTCTGGCTGCCCCCCCCGCGTATTTTCCATTGAACGTACAGATGAATATTCAAGGATACGACAGCATCGACACCGTACTGGCCCGTGGTCAACAAGCCCTCTCCCCCGAAGGCTTCGAAACGGCCGCCAATGAAACCGGAGCCCTGATCCTGGACACCCGTGCCCCGCAAACCTTCGCCGCAGGATTCATCCCCAACTCGATCAATATCGGCATCGACGGACAATTCGCGCCCTGGGTAGGTGCCATGATCCCGGATATCAAACAAGAGATCCTGCTGGTCTGCGACAACGGACGAGAATCAGAAGTCATCACCCGACTGGCCCGCGTCGGATACGATTACACCATCGGTTATCTGAAAGGCGGCTTCGAGTCCTGGGAAAAAGCCGGCAAAGAGATAGATCGAATTGAATCGATCGATGCAGCTGAACTGTCGAAGCGCGTGCGAGCCGGGAAGATCGAGATCGTTGATGTGCGTAAAAACAGTGAATATTTGAGTGAGCACATCGTTGATGCCGACAATGCACCACTAGATTTCATCAACGACAGCATGGCGCAGCTCGACAAGAACAAAACCTATTACGTGCACTGTGCCGGTGGCTATCGCTCGATGATCTTCAACTCGATCCTTCGGGCCCGTGGATATGATAAGCTGATCGATGTAAAAGGCGGATTCAAGGCCATCAAGGAATCCGGCATGTTTTCGCTCACGGATTATGTTTGTCCCACTACCCTCCTCTAACCCTATTCCCATGCAACTCAAAGAGATCCTCCAACAACCCAATACGCACCTCATCGATGTGCGCGAACCCTTCGAGTTCGAAGAAGAACACATCCCCGGAGCCGTAAACATACCCCTGAACTCGATCCCCGCCCATGTAGCGGAGATCCGTAACTTACAGGGGCCCTTGGTACTTTATTGCCGTAGCGGTAACCGAAGTGGCATGGCCGTTCGGATGCTGAGTGCACAGGGACTGACAAACCTCCACAACGGCGGAGGACTCCACGACCTGAAAGCCTTAATGAATTAAACGACTACCATGAAGAAATTTCTTACCCCGCTTCTGCTCATCGCAATCCTATTCAGCGCTTGCACCGCCAACCGACTTTCTACCACCGGCACTTCCATCTCTTCTACCGAATTAAAGAAGTTGTCGGACCGCGGAAAGGTCAGCCTGATCGATGCCCGCACCGACGGCGAATACAAAGAGGGACATATTCCCGGTGCCACCCTGATGGATGTATTGCAGGAGGCCAACTTCTTACAACAAATTCAGTCGCTCGACAAATCCAAACCCTATGTGGTGTACTGCCGCAGCGGCAAACGCAGCAAACGAGCCATGGAACTGATGCTGCAAAATGGATTTAAACAAGTATCCGATCTGGATGGCGGCATACAAGGCTGGACCGGCCCTACAGAAAAATAGTACTTACCCAAATGAAACATACCCGTTCCAATAGCCGGCGTTCCTTCCTGAAACACGCTTCCCTGGCCTCCCTGGCCGCCTCCATTCCCCTTTCGGAGGCGGTCGAGCATGGTCTTCAGGTGCGAGAGTCCGCCTCGCTTTCGATAAACGGCTTGACCATTCTCCCAGAAGAATT
>CAXRAX010000037.1:0-4583 GCA_964229195.1 Chitinophagaceae bacterium
GGTATGCCCCTGTCGGGTGTAACCATCAAAGCCCAGAAATCCGGAAAAGTCGCCCTCACCGGGGCCGATGGATCCTTCAGCTTGGCTGCGAACGAGGATGACATGTTGGAGATCACCTCCATCGGATATCAGAAACAAAACGTCTCCGCAAAATCCGCCACCATTTCCGTGAAAATGGCTACCTCCGTGGAAACCATGAGCGAAGTGGTGATGGTTGGTACCCGCCGTGCCGGCCGGGCCAAGACCGAAACACCGGCCCCCGTGGATGTGATCAACGTGGGACAGGCCATGGCCTCTACCGGTCGAATGGACCTGACCTCCACCCTGAACTACCTGGCGCCTTCTTTCAACCACAACAAACAAACCGGTAGCGACGGAGCCGATCACATTGAACTGGCTACGCTGCGTGGACTGGGCCCCGACCAAACACTGGTATTGGTAAACGGCAAACGCCGTCACCAAACCGCTTTCGTAGCGGTATTCGGCACCCGCGGACGCGGTAACTCCGGCACCGACCTGAACGCCCTTCCCGTCTCTGCCATTGACCGTGTAGAGATCCTGCGCGACGGCGCTTCAGCCCAATACGGATCCGATGCGATTGCCGGTGTGATCAACATCATCACCAAAAAATCTATCAACCAGGTTACCGGTTCCGTTGGCGGAAGTGGCTATTACGATCCGGCCTTCAATCCTGTTTTTGAACCCGCACTGAAAGGTGAGTACGTATACTACAACAACGAATCAGAGAGCCCCATTCCTCAAAAAGGAACCAATAAGATCGATGGCCGAGCCTATAATGCCAACGTCAACTTTGGCGTACCCATGGGTAATAAGGGCGGTTACCTGAACCTGACCTTTGAGGGTACCACCACCACCAAATCATTCCGTCAGGACCTGAGCGGAACCTTACCTGTGAACATCTATCGCCGTGGACATGGTGATGCCGAACTGAACAGTTTCAGCACCTTCTACAATTTAGAATTGCCCACCAAAGGCAAGACCACGATTTATTCTTTCGGAAGCCAGAGCACCCGTCACACCGACGCCTATGCGTTCACCCGCAATTTCTCTGCTCGTCCCGATCGCTTCCCCACCGACAATAATGGCAACTTGATCTTCGTGAGTGGCATCATGCGCTCTTCGGGCGGTGATGTTTGGTACAACCCGCGCATTCAGACACACATCAACGATGTGTCTGCCACCGCCGGAGCCAGAGGCGTTGCCTTCGGATCCTGGGGTTGGGACCTGAGCAATACGACCGGACGTAACAATTTCCATTTCTTCGGAAAGAATACTTTCAATGCTTCTCAGGGTGATGCCCAGCGCAACTTCGACGACGGCGGATTCGCGTATCTGCAGAATACGACCAATCTGAATTTCAGCCGCAACTTCGCCAAGAACCTGAGCTTAGGTTTGGGTGCCGAGTACCGCTATGAGAACTATCAGATCATGGCCGGTGAAGAAGCTTCTTACCGCAATTATGATGACACCAAAGCCACCGGCTCTCAGGGCTTCCCCGGTTATCAGCCGGCCGATGAAGTGAAAGCCAAACGCAATGTATTGGGCGTATATGGCGATCTGGAATTTGATGTGAACACCAAGTGGATGATGGACCTCGCGGTTCGCCTCGAGAACTACAGCGATTTTGGGTTCACCCACAATTATAAGTTCGCCACTCGCTATGAGGTCAGCAAAAAAGTGAAATTGCGCGGATCGGTGAGTACCGGTTTCCGGGCTCCTTCTTTGCAGCAGATGAACTTCAGCTCTACGTTCACCACCGTTCAAGGAGGTAATATCGCCGAGGTGAAGATCGCTCCGAACTACAGCTCCCTGGCCGCCGCCGCCGGTATTCCCGCACTGAAGCAAGAGAAAAGCTTGAGTGGTGCTGCCGGATTGATCTGGAGCCCCCGCAGCAACTTGAACATTACCGTTGACGGATACCTTACCCGAATCAACGACCGCGTGGTGTTGAGCGGACAATTCGATGGCAGCGACCCCGCCCTGAGTTCTTCTCTTCGGTCACAAATGGCGGCGTTGAATGTCAGCTACGCACAATTCTTCGCCAATGCCGTTAATACCACCAATGCCGGTGTGGATGTGATCATCGACTACACCAAGAAAATCGGAAATGACCGCTTGAAGGTGCTTTTTGCCGGTAACTATCAGCACATGAGCATCGACAAGATCAATGTACCGAAAGGACTTAGCGGATCTGAGTTCCTCCGTCAGACCTTCCTGAGCGACCGCGAGCAGGCCTTCATTCTGGCCTCCGCCCCCAACATGAAAGGTGCCCTG
This sequence comes from Chitinophagaceae bacterium, assembly GCA_964229195.1. Classification (GTDB taxonomy): domain Bacteria; phylum Bacteroidota; class Bacteroidia; order Chitinophagales; family Chitinophagaceae; genus JJ008. Next base: position 2,296 of record CAXRAX010000037.1, read on the forward strand.
AACCTGGAATACACCCGCAAGACCCTCACGATCGGAGCTCGTGCCACCTATTTCGGAGAGGTTAGCTTGTATGGATACGGACAAGACGGACTGGGCATCAACCCCACCGTTCCCCTGAACAACGGTTCAGGCGATGTGCCCGATCAATACATCTACGCCGGAAAAGTGGTAACCGATATCTATGCCAGCATGCCCTTCTGGAAGCGCTATACCGTATCGCTGGGCGTGGATAACGTGCTGAATGTTCACCCCGACCTCGGCGTCGTAAAAGGTGCTGAAGATTGGGCGTATAACAACGAGACCGGCGGACCATTCGATGCCGTTCAAATGGGTGGCAACGGACGCCGTTTGTTCCTGCGCATCGGATTTAAATTCTGATCCGACCCCTAAAAATCTTAAACCCCCTTTCGAGGGGGTTTTTTTATGCCCGGCCGATAAAAAGAGTAGATTCGTTTGTACGAACTACCTGCAACCAAACACTCCGGTCTTTAAACAAAGCTCATGAGAAAATCTTCAATACTTTTTTCATTCCTCCTGCTGGTCCTTTCCGGACAGGCCCAATGGAACCCCAACACATCCGTCAATTTGGAAGTGGCCACCGTTCCAGTGGCTGATATGCAATCGCTGACCACCAGCTCGGGAAAGACCTGGGTGGCCTTTTACCATAATAATAACGGCAACTACGACATGCGGGCACAATTGCTCGATACCGATGGTACCAAACTACTGGGACCAAACGGTATGCTCGTCGATAATAAACCCTCCGGCACGGCCACCTTCGTGTTCAGCATCTGCAAAGACGCCAATGATAACCTGGTGGTGGCGTATCAGGACCAACGCAGCGGCAACCTCAGTGCCGTGGCCTACAAAGTATCTCCGGCCGGTACCCATCTCTGGAGCTCGAGCGGGGTAGTGTTGGGCGAGGGACTAGCCCCCTACCCGGCCACCCTCAGCAACGGAGAAACCGCCATCGCCTGGAATGAAGCCGTCAGCAACACGCTCAATATTCAAAAGATATCGGCTACCGGATCAACCGTTTGGGCAAGCCCGGTTTCCGTACAGATCGGCACCAGTAAGACTACCCGCGGACAGATCATTTCAAACCTGAACGGAAAATTCACGATGGTATTTCAGCGAAGAGGCTTTGGTATTTCCACCACTCTCTTTGCGCAACGCTACAACACCGATGGCAGCGGGGCCTGGGCCAGTCCCATTCAACTCTCCACCGAAACCACCTCCGGTGCCCGCTATTACTCGATCGCTGCCGAAGCCGATACAACGTATTTTGGATATTACAGCGCTGCCGGAAGCCGGTTCAATTCCTGGTTGCAACGTATCAATCCAGATGGCACCACGCCCTACGGTACCAACGGAGCGAATTTCAGCATGGCAACTGGTGGAGGCGATCCGTATCAGCAGATGACCAACATCGCCCTCGATCCCGGATCACCTTTCGTATGGTCGCTTTGCTCTTTCAGCAATACCAGCCAGAGCCAATACGGTGTATTTGTTCAAAAATTTTTGAAATCCACCGGGGCACGGCTCTTGGGAGATGGCGCTCTAAATATCTATCCCATCAGCTCCAGCTTCGATACACAGGCCGGTAATGTTTCGCTGGTAAACGACGCTCCGGTCTTTATGAGTTACGACGCGAACTATAAGATCTATGCCACACGGCTTGATGGAAACGGCGGGTTTGTGTGGACGCCCAACCGCATTGAGCTTAGTTCCACTACCGCCGGTGGCAGTACCCCTAAAGGCCGATTTGGATTCACCGCACTTAGCAATACGCAAGCGGTGGCTATATGGACGGAAACCCGTGGAGGCGTTGAGAAAGCCTATGCGCAGAATATTACGCCGGGCGGACTCTTCACCCTGGATGTTACCACACAGGGGAATGCACCAGCTACGATCAGCACATCGGGTGGAACCTTGCAGATGGTGGCCACGATCGCTCCGGCATCAGCCAGTCAATCCGTTACCTGGAGCATCGTTCCCGGTACCGGAACCGCTACGATCGCTGCAGGCGGCTTAGTGACCGCCACTGGTAACGGAACCGTCTGGGCCAAGGCGATCTCCGTGCAGGATAATACCGTGCGAGACTCATTGCAATTGACTTTATCGGGACAAGGTCCCACCGTCCCCGTCACCTCCCTCACCGTCACCACCCAGGGCAACGTTGCTCCCAACATCACTACCAACGGCGGTACGTTACAAATGGTAGCAACGATCTCACCGGCCAATGCAACGAATCAAAACGTGACGTGGAGCATCGTGCCGGGCACGGG
>CAXRAX010000038.1:0-27234 GCA_964229195.1 Chitinophagaceae bacterium
CTCTACTCTCAACCAAAAAAACCACCGCCACCAAACTCATCAGCAAGAACATCGCCACCAGCTGATGTAATTGGGCGGCCCATTCGAAGGAGCCCCAGACGCGGGGGACGATCTGAACACTAAACAACACCGAAGCGATCCCGAGAACGACCTGTAGGGTAACGAATAACAAGGGAAGCCACCAAAAACGCTGCAGCAACGGAGAGCGCCGCTTAATGATGTATAAGTTGATCGATAGAATGACCACTTCGATCAGAATGAGATATGCCAATGCTCGATGCACAAAATGGATGAGGATCTTATTCTCCAGAAAATTCAATAGTCCCCACTCCGAACGCCACATCGCCTCCGGCACCATCGCTCCATTGATATCCGGCCAGGTGGGTGCCGTCGTGGCCGCTTTATGGCCGGCCATCAACGCGCCGAAAGCCAACTGCACGACCAAGACCGCGATTATTTCGATCGTGAGATAGAAGATCATTCGATCGGAAACGACGTCCTTTCGATCCACCGTCAACTTCATCGCAAACCAAAATGTATAAACGAACAAGCCCAGGGCAAATAAAAAATGAAGGGCCAACCGGGTCGGCTTCACGTAAATGGCATCGCCGGTGAGTCCGCTCGCCACCATGATCCAACCCACCGCCCCCTGCAAGGCACCGAGTAAAAACAGGATTATCATCGGCTTCACCATCTCCTTCGTGAACCGTCGCTGATACAAAAAGACCAGGAAAGGAATGAGAAATACCACCCCGATCAATCGAGCCCAAAAACGATGGAACCATTCCCAGAAATAAATGAACTTGAATTCCCCCAGCGTGAAATCGGAATTCAATAATTGATACTGGGGCGTGACACGGTATTTATCGAATTCCACCAACCAAGCGGCTTCACTCAAGGGCGGAAACGTACCCGTCACCACATTCCACTCGGTGATGGATAGTCCACTGCCTGTGAGTCGCGTGATGCCCCCCAAGAGAACTTGCACAATGATCATGGCGATACCCACCCACAACCAATTCCGAACCGGAGCATTTGAACGTACTGATCCCAAGGTTTCCATGCCGCAAAGGTAACTCCGTAGGGCCCGAGGCGTAAATCTGTTTAATTTTTTACAACTTTGGATGTGCTTGCACCTTACTTAGAGAAAAACCGACGCGAAGCCGGATGCGACGAAGCCGGCAGAGGCTGCTATGCCGGACCGGTCTTTGCCGCCGCCGTGATCCTACCGGCCGATTTTTATCACCCCCTCTTGAACGACTCCAAACAAGTCAGCGAAAAGAATCGGGAGATCCTTCGTCCCCTCATCGAAAAAGAAGCCCTGGCCTTCGCCGTCGCAACCGCCACAGTCGAAGAAATCGACTCCATCAATATTTTACAAGCCAGCTTCCTGGCCATGCACCGGGCCATCGCTGCACTCAAAAAAAAACCGGCTTTTCTGTTGATCGACGGCAACCGCTTCAAACCCTACCCGAAGATCGCCCACCAGTGCGTGATCAAAGGAGATGGAAAATTCGCCTCCATCGCGGCCGCCAGCATCCTGGCCAAAACCTACCGCGACGAACACATGCACCAACTCCACCAAGCGTTTCCGAAATATCAATGGGACCGCAACAAAGGCTACGGCACCGCCCCCCACCGAAAAGCATTGGAAAAAAACGGACTCACCCCCCACCACCGCCGCAGCTTCAACATCCTACCCGGACAGATTAAATTATTTTGATTGCTAAATCACCTCTAAAGCTGCCAAACTCTCAACTCCTCTGAACTCCGAACGCTAAACGCTTCACCTTTCATCCTTCACCCTTCACCCTTCACCCCTCACCCCACCCACTCCCCCGCTCCTTCCCGAATCACCACCGGCTCTTCGCTGGAGCAATCCACCACCGTAGAGGGGATGGTACCGCCCACACCGCCATCGATTATCGCTTCTACTTTATTCCCGAAATTCTCAAACATCACGTCCGGATCGGTGGTATCCTCGACCTGTTCGCCGGGCAGGGAGGTGCTTAGGATCGGTCGGCCTAGTTCACGGACAAGAGCCAAGGCGATCGGATGGTCGGGGACCCGTAAGCCAATAGTCGATTTTTTGCTCTGCAAGATCCGAGGTACCAGCTTACTGGCCGGGAGGATAAACGTATACGGTCCGGGTAGATGCTCCTTCAATAACCGAAAAGTAGGGGTAGAAATGGGCTTGGTGAATTCACTCAGATGAGATAGATCATTGCAGATGAAAGATAGGTTGGCCTTGTGAGGCTGTATGCCTTTGATCCGACAGATCCGTTCTATGGCCTGACTTTGCAAGATGTCACATCCGATCCCATACACCGTGTCGGTTGGGTATATGATCACCCCACCACTTCGAAGAATGTCCACCGCCTGACGGATCAGTCGTGCCTGCGGATCAACCGGATGGATGTGCATTAACATATTGAAGCAATCAACGGATAGACGAATAGAACCGCTACTTCGCTGCATCCCTACCACCCCACTAACCAAAAACAGGTAAACTGAAAACTGTAAACCCTCATCTTCTCATCCCCTCATCCCCTCATCTGATTTCCCATACTTCCTTCCCCCTCAACAACTCATCCAAATTCCCGGGTTTCTTCTGGCCGGCTACGGCAATTTGCTCCGCCATTACGTCCTCGTAACAAATCCGCTCCGTGGCATAGAAAACACCAAAGGGACGAGGGAAATGTCCATCCCGGCTGGGATCATCGAACAGCCGGGTCAATACTTGTGCTTTATACAGATCGGTCTCATCGTGGACCCAACAATCATCGGCCGAGAAACCGTCGGCAAAGGAGACGACCTCCGGTTTCAATCCATTGAGGCGAATGCCTTTTTCTTTCTCAGCCCCAAAGACCAGCGGCTGACCTTGCTCGAGCATCAACGTTTCGGCTGCTTTGGTGCCTTTCTCCGTAAAGATCTCAAAAGCACCGTCGTTGAAAATATTGCAGTTCTGATAGATCTCCAGGAAGGAGGCGCCTTTGTGGGCATTTGCGCGAAGCAACATCGCCTGAAGATGTTTCGGATCACGATCCATCGAACGCGCCACGAATGTCGCATCCGCGCCCAAGGCCAAGGCGGCGGGATTGAACGGATGATCGATACTTCCCATCGGCGTACTCTTCGTGATCTTATGTTCTTCGGAGGTGGGAGAATACTGCCCTTTCGTCAGACCATAGATCTGATTGTTGAACAGCAGAATATTCACATTGAAATTCCGGCGAAGCAAATGAATGGTGTGATTGCCCCCGATACTCAGGCTGTCGCCGTCGCCGGTGATGATCCAAACACTGAGGTCGGGACGAGACGCTTTCAATCCGGACGCAATGGAAGTTGCCCTTCCGTGGATCGAGTGCATCCCAAAAGTGTTCATGTAATACGGAAAACGGCTGCTGCAACCAATACCGGAAATGAAAACGATGTTCTCCCGCGGGATACCCAGACTGGGCATTACCTTTTGAACCTGGGCCAGGATGGAATAATCGCCACAACCCGGACACCAACGAACTTCCTGATCCGATGCAAAATCCTTTGCCGTCAATAACGGCTGTACCGTGGCTTCCGACATAGGGCAAAGGTAACAAAGAATGGATATCATATCGGGCAAAAGGGCGGTTTCGTACATTGGGGACCAAATCGTTTGACCATGCGTTTATTCCGCTTAATCGGGCTTCTGTTTACCTTACCCTTGCTGGCTCAAAATGGGAAAGACCCCGTTCGGGTGACCGACCTGACTCAAATCCGTTCCATCGGTGCGATGACCGTCAGCCCCGATGGCAGCCGGGTGGTTTATTCCGTCACCGCCATCGAACCCGAAAAGAAAGTGGACGAATACCAGTACCTCAACCAACTCTGGCTGGCCGATCTCAGCGGAAAAACAACTCCCCTTCCCCTCACCACCAAAGAAAATGCCAGTCAACCCGCTTGGAGTCCCGACGGAAAACAAATCGCCTTCGTGCGTACCGTCGACGGGAAACCCCAGATCTTCCTTCTCTCCCTCGCCGGCGGTGAACCCACACAACTCACCTCCTTCCGATACGGTGCCAACAATCCGCAGTTCCACCCGAACGGAAAACAATTGCTTTTCTCCTGCTCCGTGAACCTGAAAGACCTGCAAAAAGACAGTATGCTCAATGGCGGACTCTCCTCACCACCCTGGCCCTCGGAGCGACCAGGTTATACCGACCATGCTACCGCCACCCATGCCGACCCCAACGGCAACCTCGAGCAGATCCGCGCTTACCTCGAAAAAAATGCAACCGATCAAAAAGCAACCGTCATACACCGACTCAATTTCCAAGACGAAGCCAACATCAACCCCACCCTCAGCTTCAATCATTATTTCCAAACCGGACTCACCCCCGAGGCCAAACCCCAACCCCTCACCCGAGGCTACTTTCGCTTCAGCAATGCGAGCTTCCTTCCCAACGGCGACATCCTGTCGATCGCACAGCTCGACTCCACCACCCACCCCGACCGCACCCGAGGCAATCAGATCGGACGAATCAACGCAGCGGGAAAATGGACCTCCCTTCTCCAAGAATCCCAAACCCAATACAGCAACCTGCGTCTCTCCCCCTCCGGAAAATGGATGGCCTTCCTACGCTCGCCCGAAGAAGGGCTGCAGATCGCTGAACTCTGCATAGCCCCCGTCGATAATCCCACTGCCATTAAAACCTACGCGTTCGACCGAAATAAAAGCAACCTGCGTTGGAGCACCGATGAAAAATCTCTTTTCTTCACCGCGCAATCCAACGGCGGCGCCCCGATCTTTCGGCTGGATATCAATACCCAAAAGATCGTACCCCTTACCAAAGAGGAAGCCGGTATTTCTCAGCTGGAAGTACTAGCAAAACAATTGGTGTACGTCCAAACAGACATTGAAAACCCCTTCGAACTTTATCGCAGCGACATCAACGGAGAAAAAGTTCAACGCCTCACCGAGCTGAACAGCAATTGGATCGCCCTCAAAAAGATCAGTCGCCCCGAAAAACATATTTTCTACAACGACCTCAACCAACCCATCGAATATTGGGTGATGAAACCCACCTTCTTTGAAGAAGGGAAAAAATATCCGTTGCTGCTGGAGATTCATGGGGGGCCCTCCTCCATGTGGGGACCCGGAGAAGCCAGCATGTGGCACGAGTATCAATACTTCTGCAGTCAAGGATATGGCGTGGTATACAGCAACCCCCGTGGCAGCGGCGGCTATGGGCTGGAATTCCTCAAGAGCAATATCAACGACTGGGGAGCCGGCCCTTCCCGAGATGTACTCACTGCCCTCGACAGCACCATAAAAGAAGGTTGGGCCGATACCACCAAACTACTCGTAACGGGTGGCTCCTATGCCGGCTATCTGGTAGCCTGGATCCTCTCACACGATCAACGCTTCGCCGCAGGCTGCTCGCAGCGAGGGGTATACGATCTGGCAACTTTCTTCGGAGAGGGAAATGCCTGGCGGTTGGTCCCCAATTATTTCGGCGGCTACCCCTGGCAAGAAACCACCAAGAGCGTCTTGCAACGGGAATCACCCATTAGCTACGTAGAGAATATCACCACGCCGTATATTATTTTTCACGGCGACAACGACCGCCGCACCGGATTTGTACAAAGCGAAATGCTCTACCGCAGCTTAAAAGTATTGGGCAGGCCCGTGGAATACGTTCGTCACCCCAATGCTACACACGAGATCACCCGCAGCGGAGTCAACCGGCAACGAATCGACCAAATGCTTCGCACCTACGAATTCTTTGAACGCTGGATCCAAACAAAAACCAAATGAAGTTTTCAAAAACTGCCGGAGTGATGGCATTATTGATGACTATGCTGATCGCCCTCACGGCCGCCAATCCACTCCCCAAACGAAACCTACGCGTCTTGCCCAAAGACATCCCGGATGCCACGCTCGACAGCATCATGAAGCAATTCAACAAAGGCCTGGGCGTGGCCTGTAATTTTTGTCACGTGCGCCTGCACGACCAAACCGACAGCCTCGATTACGCCTCCGATAAAGACCCCATGAAGATCACGGCCCGAAAAATGCTGCGAATGACCATCGAGATCAATCGAAAAAACTTCTGGACAGAAAAGAGCAAAAAGCCGCATGAATTAAATGAGGTGGACTGCTACACCTGCCACAAAGGAGAAGCCTGGATCGAATCGGGTCGCTGAAGATCAGAAACAATACTCGCCGGCATCAATAAGCTTGGCAGCAATACGGCGACGCGCCTCCTTACTATTGAAGGGATCTGTTTTCGTAAATCGCTTCAACCCCAATAACATCATCCGCAACTCATCCCCGCTGCCAAATGCATTGAGGGCATCCTTCCCATGCTTGTTCACCAGATCGGCAGAATCGTACAAGTAAGTTCGAACGATGTCCAGCGCCAACCGCGTTTTTTCCTCTCCTGTCCGTTCGGTCTGCTTGCGTACCCGCAGCAGCGCACTCTCCGCATGAAAAACCGTGATGGCCATATCGGCCAGATGCATCAGGATCTCCTGCTCCTGCTCGAGCTGCATCATTAATTTCTGCGCCGCCGCACCGGAAACGAGCAGGATCGCTTTTTTCAGATTATCGATGAGTTTCTGCTCGGCCGCAAACAAAGACGTATCGGGCTCCCCGAAGTCCGGAATGCTCATCAATTCTTTTTGGATGGCGAAAGCCGACGTCATCAGATCCAGTCGCCCTGCCATGGCCCGCTTCAATGTCATATCAAGCGTCAATAATCGATTGATCTCATTGGTGCCTTCATAGATGCGGTTGATCCGGCTATCCCGATACGCCCGGGAAATGCTGTACTCAGCACTGTATCCGTTACCGCCGTGGATCTGTACGCCCTCGTCGACCGCAAAATCCAACACCTCACTGCCAAACACTTTGAGCATAGCACATTCGATGGCATATTCTTCCGCGGCACCCAGCAAGGCCTCGTGAAAAGGCTTACCCTCCTCGAGTAATTCCTTTTCCTTCTCATCGATCCACTTGGCACTGCGATACAGCGCGGCATCCCCGACATAGAGAAGTATGGCCATATCGGCCAATTTTTGTTGGATGGCACCAAAAGAAGCGATGGGCTTTTTGAATTGCTCGCGGGTCTTGGCATATTGGATGGACGTGTTCAAGGCCATCTGTGCACCGCCCAGGGCCGCAGCACAAAGTTTGAGTCGGCCAATATTCAAGATATTGAAGGCGATCTTATGTCCTTTCCCGATCTCGCCCAATACATTGTCGACCGGAACCTTACAATCCTGAAAATACAATTGAACGGTGGAGGATCCCTTGATGCCCATTTTTTGTTCTTCGGGACCTTGGGTGAATCCTTCCATGCCGCGCTCCACGATGAATGCCGTGAATTGCTTGCCATCGATCTTGGCGAACACGGTGTAGATCTGGGCAAAGCCTCCGTTGGTGATCCAACATTTTTGTCCGTTGAGGATATAATGCTTCCCATCCGCACTCAAGGTAGCCGTGGTGCGCGCACTGAGTGCATCGCTGCCGCTGTTGGGCTCCGTCAAGCCATAAGCCCCGGTCCATTCCCCCGTAATAAGTTTAGGAATGTATTTCCGTTTCTGTTCCTCGGTGCCAAAATAAAGTATCGGAAGCGTGCCGATACCGGTGTGCGCCGCTACGGCAACAGAGAAAGAAAACCCCGAGCCAAGAAATTGGTTGACGATGGTGGAAGAAATAAAATCCTTGCCCAGTCCGCCATACGCCTCCGGAAAAGAAGTAGCCAACAACCCTTGGTCTCCGGCCTTTCGGACCAGCGAAGCCATGAGTCCCGGCTCCAGCGCATCAATACGATCGATGATCGGATGTACCTCCGCCTCGAGAAACTGCTTGCACAGATCCCGGATCATTTGCTGTTCTTCATTGAAATCCTCCGGGGCAAATGTTTCGGAGGGAAGCGAGGGACGAACCAACCATTCGCCACCTTTCAAAGGATGCTGGACGGTTATTGTTGACATAGGAGCAAGAATTACATACAATTTACGACAATCAAAGAATGTTTAGGGAGCAGTGTTTAGAGTTTAGCATTAAATTTTGATTCTGTACGGATGTATTGGTTGCGCAAAACTCTAACCCTTAAACTCTAAACCCTAAACTATATTTGTTCATGCTCTCCCTCGCCCTGCTCCTTTTTCTGATCTATTGTTTACTGCTGGCCAATTACACCTATCAGTGGAGCCGGGTACCGATAAGCTTTCTCCCTGTTACAAAACAACAAAAACGCTTTACGGTTCTTATACCCGCCCGAAACGAGGAAAATAATATTGGGACTTTGCTGGAGGCGGTGCAAGGACAGTCATACCCCCGGGAACAGATCGAGATCATAGTTATAGATGACGGATCCGATGACCAAACAACCACTCTCGTAGAGCAATACCCATCCGTCAAACTGATACGACTAAACACCGGAGAAGGTCTAGGCGGTAAAAAGCAGGCCATCGAAGCCGGAATCCGATCGGCCCGCCACGAATGGATCGTCACCACCGATGCCGATTCCCTCCCCACAACCGAGTGGATCGCGACGCTCAATGGGTTGCTGGATCGGGAAGAGCTGGTTTGTGTGGTGGGACCTGTTTCCTTGATCCCATCCGGCAACAACCCGCTGCAGGCCTTTCAACGATACGATCACCTCATGTTTCAAGGAATAACCGGAGGGGCGGTTGCATCCGGACAACATGCCCTGGGCAACGGAGCCAACTTATGCTACCGAAAAGATGCTTTTGAGGCGGTAGGCGGATTTCAGGACATCGACCGACTGGCCTCCGGAGACGATGTGCTGCTTATTGAAAAATTCATGAACCGGTATCCCGGACAAGTTCATTTTCTAAAATCACCCCAAGCCTTGGTCAAGACCCAAACCTGCCCCACCTGGAAATCACTCTGGCAGCAACGGGTTCGCTGGGTAAGCAAGGCAGGCAGTTATCAAAACAAACAATTGCTTTTCACCCAATGGGCAACCGGCCTGTTCAATGTCGTACTGCTGATCAACACCGTGGCTTGTTTCATTTGGCCAACTGAATGGAAGGCCGTGGGGGCGATCTGGGGATTTAAGTCCGTCACCGAATGGTTACTGATCCGCTGCGTCGCCGATGTTTACCGGGAACGGGTTTTCTTCTTGCCCTTCTTGTTGCTGCAACCGGTACACGCCGGGTATTTGGTGGCGGTGGGATTACTCGGCCGGGGACGAACCTATGCCTGGAAAGGGCGAACCGTTCGGTAAGCCCGAATACTGTAATTTTCCCTCATGAGAACCGATCCCTGGTGGCGATCCCGTTTCTGGGTCCGATTTCGTAAGAATCGGTTTGCCCTCGTCGCGGCCGGTTGGATCGGGATCAACTGCCTCACGGCCCTTTTCGCTTATTGGTGGATGCCCGATCACTCGCCTTACGCCAACCGGATCATTCTGGAGATCGGGGGTGAAAAGCCGGGGTTCACCCAAACCTTTCTGCTGATCAATAAACAGCAACCACCCCCCACCGTTTCCGCCTGGGAACGATGGATGAATGGAGCCCCAGATCCATACGAGTACATTCCCATTCGCGAACACCGATTGACCGAAGACAGCATTTGGGTAGAAAAACGGATCGATGAGAGCCTGACCGAGCCGATGGTCGTTGCCCGAACACAATGCGCCCCCGCACCCATCCAAACGCAAACCTTTTGGCTCGGCACAGATAAATATGGCAGAGATATTCTCAGCCGAATCCTGTTGGGGACACGGGTGAGTTTGAGTGTGGGACTCATCACCGTACTCCTGTCACTCGGCATCGGCGGATTGCTCGGATCACTTGCGGGCTACCAAGGCGGGAAAACAGACGGAGCGATCATGTGGTTCATCAACGTGATGTGGAGCATCCCCACGCTGCTGTTGGTATTTGCGATCACCCTCACACTGGGAAAAGGGTTTTGGCAGATCTTCATTGCGATCGGACTGACCATGTGGGTGAACGTAGCCCGGTTGGTACGGGGACAGGTCATGGCCCTGAAACAACTGGAATACATCGAGGCCACACGGGTTTTGGGATTGGGAACCTTGCGAACCATCTTCCGACATATATGGCCCAATATCATAGGGCCGGTGACCGTTCTCGCTACCAGCAATTTCGCCGCGGCCATCGTGATCGAAGCCGGACTCAGTTTTCTCGGAATTGGCGTACAACCGCCCATGCCCAGCTGGGGATTGATCATGAAAGAGAATTACAATTTCATCATCACCCAAAACCCAATGCTCGCCCTGGCACCCGGCTTGGCGATCATGCTGCTGGTATTAGCCTTCAATATGCTGGGAAACGGCTTACGGGATGCGCTGGACGTGCGTTCCAGTACGGCCTGATCGCTCACCATCCAAGATCAACAACAGGGAGATCGATAGGAAGAATAACGAGCCGATCTTATCCGTTTCGATCAGATCACTCCAAAAATTCACGACCCCCAGCATCACAACGATGACTCCGATACCGGCAGCCATTTGACGCTGCCAATCGGCTTGCCCAGTGTGATAGATCCGCTCAGCATAGAACAAGATCGCCCCAAACAATAAAAGAAACAGGATCAGTCCGGGAATTCCCTGCTCCACTGCCGTCAACAAAAAATAATTGTGGATGGTAGATTTTTGGGGATTGTTACTGACCCAGGTCCGATACGCAGGAACCGTATACGGCCGATACGTGGAGTAGAAACTAGAGGGGCCAAAGCCCGTGATCGGTTTTTCCTCGATCATCCGGACACCGGCGATCCATCGATAAAAGCGCTCTACGGTAGACACATCCTTCCCCTGATACGTAGCCCGCCAGTGTTCGGAGAACTCGGGGTGAAAGATCGTTGTTTTGTAATCCGGAGCATATTGCAAATACCGATCGTCTTGCTTCAGCCAGATAAATACAGCGAAAAGCAAAAGCAATGTCATCGCATAACCGTAAACCAGCAAACGTTTTTGCAGTAAGAGGTAGGCCAACAACCCAACGATCAGCGCCAACCAGGCCCCGCGAGCAAAAGAAAAGTACAGGGCGGCCAATATACAGGCGATCGCCAGGTCCCATCCCAGCGTTCGATTCGCCCGTTGCCTCGCCAACCACAATACCGGCACCAAAGTCATCAACATCGCAGAGTAGACGACATGGTTTCGGAAATACGGCTGTACAACATCGGTAACGGAGGCAAAGCTGAAACCCTCCCCCGCGTGACGAACCAAAGTAATCATCGCCAACACGAACAAGGGAACGAACAAGCAGTACAGGAAATGAAAGAGTCGCTCGCGACTGCGCAACCAGATCAACGGGGCCAGAATAAAAGCACCGACATACCAGGTTTTTGCCAAAAGGAATTTAATAGAGAGCCAGGGCGTCTCGGAAAGAAGCGTTGTTACCAGCATCCAACCCAGCCAACACAAAAAGCAGATGAACAAGGGGTGTTGCCATCGGTCAGAACGGAGAAACCGGTTTTGATAGACCAAATAACAAACCGATAGAAGGGTAATGCCCCACATCAGCGGTTCATCGGGAAGATCCGTGCCCAACTGATCGGAAAATGAAAATTCAAAGGAGAGAGGCAGTGAGATCCAGAGCAGAGACAGCAAGGCAACAGGATATTTATAACTCATGTATCCCAGAAATATCGCTGCGGGCAGGGCGACCAACCACCAGTGCTCATAATAGAGGGCTAAGGGCAGTGCCGAAATAATAGTAACAAAAGCCAAAATGACGGCCGGATTATTTGTCCGAAGCCAGTTCATAATAAGTACGTCGTGTTGACCACAGCGAGGAGATCAACCAAAGAAGGATCGTGAGTATTGTTACCGCTGCGAGACTTAACAGCCAGTCCGGTTTATCTGAAAACACAGGCACGACGGCAGGATCCAGCACTTGGATGGAGGAGGGGCGTTGCTCCAATAACAAGGTGTACTGATCGATCAGGTCGCGGTATACGATCTCTTGCTGAAGTTTTTCACCCGAGGAGAGAGAGTCGGTTGCCCGAAGACGTGATAACCCTTTTTGAAGGGCCTCGCGGGTCTGTTGGTTTTGACGACCCATCAGGTCGCGGTGCAAGCTGTCCAACCGAGCGGTGAGCGCATTGGCCAATCCGGCAGCGAGTACCGGATCCGTATCCCAAACCCGAACTTTCAATTCGCCGTAATCGCTCTTGAAGACCTTGGCATTTTTCCTGAGATGTCGGACCGCTTTCCAGACCCCTTTCTCGCCGGTGTCGGAAAGGGAATAATGCTTGACTAAATCGAATTGCCGAACCAGCGGACGATACACGGTATCGAGCCGTCCGCTGCCCACCAACAGATCCAATTCATCCGGAGATCCCAAGGGGGAATACAACTGCTGGATCTGTTTGCTGAATAACCGATTGGGGTCGGCCGCATAAGCACTGGAGGGCACCGACGTAGTTTCCCCTTTGTATTGCTGGGGAAGAAACCAGAGTAACAAGGAGGTTAAGATCCACCCCAGGAGTAAACTGATCGTGAGCGAACGAAATCGTTGTTTCAAGAGTTGGATAAGGTCCGGCATAAAGAAGGTTGGGTTCGTTACCAGAAAAACCAGATCAGGCTGGTCGTAAATATAACAACTAAATAGCTCGAAATAGGTTGAGGCTGTCGCGTATGGCGGTGGGCGACAAACATCAACACCAAGCCCGCCAGTACTTGGGTGAGCAGGGTAGAACGGGCCGATCCCATAGCCCCCTCGGCCGGGATCCAAATCGCAGAACAGAGCACATGCAGCAACAGCGCACCGGCAATGATCAGCTGAAACAATCGAAACGCTCCGCGGGCGGTCAAAACCGTCCCATATACATGAATCAGGGAGTATCCGAGCACGGAAGAAAACAAAATGGGCAGTAATGCTGCCAGTTCAGACGACCCGCTGGGATATAGCAAAGCGGTCAGCCAAGAAGAAAGCCCGGCCACCCCGATCAACGCCGAGAGGGAAAAAAGCAATAACCCCGTTCGGGCATTATCGATCGCCGCGCGAACATAGGTTGTGTTTGGAGCGTGCCTTGACAGAAAAGGCAAGAGAAAACTAGCCACCAGGTATCCGATAATGTTGGCCGCATCCACCAATCGGTTTGCAGCCGCAAAACGGCCAGCCTCCCATCCACCGTCCGCACTCCAACGACTGAGCAGAAAACCATCCAACCGCGTATGCGCACTCATCAGCAACACGATCAGGGCATAGGGCAGGGCCATTCGGAAGCGGTTAACCGAAAGCTGAAAGGATCCGATGCGTACGAAACGTCGTTGATACAAATAGCGGATCAAGATCCCCAGTGAAAGAAGTAGTGTCGCACTCTGTAAAACGAAATACAAGGGAATGCGGACAGATCCGGGAAAAAGTATACCCGATAACCATAATAAACAAAGGGGGATCAACAGCAGTTTATCCAACACCGAGAACCACACCTCCGCGGCAAAATCCTGTGCGGCCGTTACCCAGGCCCGGAAATAAACGTAGAGTGATTGGAGGGCCTGTACAAGGGCTGCACCAAAGAGCCAAGAAGCCGGCATCGAAGGATAGAACCAGGAGATACCGGCGATGGCAAAAAAATAAACCAACAGCAATAAGGCCTTGGTCCAAAACAAGCCGGCTAATGTTTCGGAGGAATGGTCAGGATCGGCTGCTTCTCGTTGCACGAGGGTGGTCAGGCCCAAGTCGAGAAGAAATCCGGCCGTGAGGGCAAGCCCCCACACCGTATAATAATTTCCATAGGCCAACCATCCCACCTCGTTCTGCACCCAGCGATCGATCCCCAATATCCAGATCGGCTTGATGAGGATATTGGCGAAGAGCAGACGAAGGAGCGACCGTTGGTAGGTTTGTGCGGCGAACATGTACCAAACGAAAATAACAATGTTTATTTTTGGCGAAAATTCACCTCGGCCCATGCGACCTTTACTGACCCTGCTACTCTTGGTGATCGCCGCTCAAACGCTGGCGCAGGATGACGTGATCAGAAAACTCCGACTGGATGCAGCCCGACCCATCAAGAAAGAAATCGATTCCGCTAAAAAAGATTGGTACCGGGGTGCCTTGCTTGGTATTACGCTCTCGCAAGGTTCCCTGAGCAACTGGGCCGCGGGAGGGGATGATTTTTCACTCTCCGCTAACACCAACCTGAACCTGTTCGCCTTTTATTCCAAACACAAACACAGTTGGGACAATACCTTCGACCTGAACCTGGGCTATGTCAATACCACCAGTCAGGGAGGCAGAAAGAACGACGACCGTTTTGACTTTGTAACGAAATACGGCTATTCCGTTAACCGGAAAATGAACATCTCCGTTCTCGCCAACCTCCGCTCTCAGCTCTTCAAAGGGTACACCTACTCCGGCGGGGTCAAAACCTACTCCTCCACGTTTATGGCGCCGGGCTATATTCTGAACAGTTTGGGATTGGACTTCAAACCGGTCAAGGACCTTTCCATTTATCTGTCACCGGTTACCGCGCGTTGGTTGATCGTGCGGGATACGGCCCTGGCCAACCGCGGATACTATGGCGTTACGCCCGGCAAAACATCCAGCTTCGCCTTTGGAGCCTTCGCCACCATCACCTACCAGCGCATCATCAATAAGATCGTCACCTATAAAGGTCGTATGGACCTGTTCTCGAATTACAAACACAACCCCTGGAACGTAGACCTCTTCATGGCCAATGCCTTCAATGCCAAACTAGGCAAATCACTGGCCGTCAGTTGGAGCTTGGACTTTATTTATGACGACGATGTGCGGCTATTCGGGAAAAATCAACGCTCCCCGGGATTGCAGATCAAATCGCTCATCGGGGTAGGCTTCATCAAACGCTTCTGAACAAGCGAGATTACAGAACATGGGACAAAAAAAATTGATTCGATTTGCGGAGCTGGAGACCTTTCCCCATGTCCTTCAATTTCCGGAGCACATGGCTGGCAAGTGGCCAGAACAGTTTCAAAATGATCATCCCATAACCCTCGAACTGGCCTGCGGAAAAGGAGAGTATGCGGTTGGTTTGGCTCGTCTCTATCCCAACCGAAATTTCATCGGCATAGACATCAAAGGCAATCGGCTTTGGGTAGGGGCCAAGATCGCCCAACGAGAAGCCCTGAAAAACGTTGCATTCCTGCGCACCCAGATCGACCGGATCGGAGAATACTTCGCCCCCGGAGAAGTAGAAGAGATCTGGATCACATTTCCCGACCCGCAACTACGATGGAGCAAGCTGAAGAAAAGACTGACCCATCCCAAATTCCTGCGCCTTTATAGGTCCTTCTTAGTGCCCGGCGGAAAGATCCACCTGAAAACCGACAGCCCCGACCTCTATGCCTTCACCAAGTTGGTGATCGAGCTGTATCAACTGGAGGTGGTGCAGGATATCCCCGACCTGCATTCGATCGAGGATAAAATACCGGAATGGGAGATCCAAACACACTACGAATCGCTCGACATCGCCGGATCGAATCGCATTCATTACCTCTGCTTCAAACTAAACGACGGCATATCAAACCAAGACCTGGATTCGTTGTTAAAAGAGAAAACCCGTATCCATGCAATCCCTGATTGAAGGCGTTGATTATTACCTGAGTCCGGAAGGAAGAGTTGTCTTCACCGAAAAATATCACTTGGATAAGGGTTATTGCTGTGGCAATGGTTGCCGGCACTGTCCGTATGATTTTGAAGGAGTCCCCGAACCCCGCCGTTCGGAACTCATCGAGTCGCGCAACGAGGAAAACAGTTCTTCTTGAAAAAAGATTCGAAAAAACTGAACGTCATCAATCCCTCCGGAAATCCGGACAGCTCCTTTTTTGAGTTAGTGTTTGAGGTAGTCCGTCAGATCCCCAAAGGCCGCGTTACCTCCTATGGAGCCATTGCTGCCGCCCTCGGCACCAAAGGCAGTGCCCGGATGGTGGGCTGGGCCATGAACCAAAGCCATTTCGTCAAACCTGCCGTTCCCGCCCATCGGGTCGTGAACCGTTTAGGCCGACTCAGCGGAAAAATGCATTTCGCCCCACCGGAGCGGATGCAACAATTGCTCGAAAAAGAAGGGATACAGGTGGTCGATGACCAAATCATCAACTTTCAAAAATACTTCTGGGACCCCGGCGAATTGATCTGATCACTTGCGTTTGATCAGTACGGCACTCACCACGTTTCGCTCAATGCCCGCATCACCCGGGCGCACCGTCAATCGCCCCGATATCACCATAGATGTTGAACCACCGCCATCAAGGTTCATGGCATCGGTACAGCCCAATTGGTTCAGCATCGCCGCCAGATCGGCCAAATTGATACCAGGATAACCCGCCCCACCGTTATCTCCCTCCACCGCCAACAACAGTACGATCCCATTGGCCGTATAGCCCAGGGCGGAGCGCGGGCGACTGGTCGTATTGTTGATGCTGATCAACTCAGCAACGTCCGAGATCGTTACCTGCCCGCCACGCAACAACATCGGCGAACCGCCAATGGCAGTGGGAACGGTCCAGGACGAACCCCCGGCCGGGAAGGTTTCCGTCGGTACCGGCTGGGGAACAGCACCCTCGACGTTGGGACTGGGAATTGGATAACTGTAAATATTTTCATTGGTGGCCCCCACATGATAGATCCAAGCCGTCGTGGGCGATCCGTTCGCCTGAATACCAAAGGCCGCTCGGGTCGGATAATAGATATTGGGCGGCCGACTCACCGACTTGATGTTGTGAGAACTTTGAAGGTTATTGTATTTGACCAAGCTATACGAAGAATTTCCCCCGAAATAACCTCCATTGATCGCTCCATACACGATGCCGGATTCCTGCGACACAAATTCACTGACCTTTTTAGCCGTGGCCGATTGTACCGGCTTGAAATCGAAAATCCCCAACTTGCTGTCGTACGCCAGGCAAAAAGCCTTTACAGTTCGACCATTAAAAATAGTATCAAAGCTAAACGCCTGAATGCCGCTCGGAAAACTGGAACTATACGACGCATTATACTTCCATCCTGCCGGAAGTGTTATGATGGGTACAATAACCGGAGGCGTGGTGCCGCCGCCACCACCGCTGTTCCCTCCTCCCCCACCGGATCCGCCGTCCTTCGAGCAGGCAGCGGTGAAAAGAAGGACAAAAGAAAGGACGAAAAAAAGTTTCGTTTTCATAATGATCATTTAATGGTGTCGGGGTACAGGGGCCCGGATAACCGATTCAGGGTTTCATAATAAAAAAATACTTCGCCACTGTATCCGTACGCACGATTGAGTTCGATAAATCGGTTGAGCAAGGTGCGCGTGGCCTGATATCCATCGCCCAAAGATGTCAGCACACCGGGAAAGACCTTTCGACGTTGATCGGCCGGAACCTGCTGATTCAGGTCTTTTAATAATTGCTCATACGCCTCGGCGTTATACCGATACAATTGCGGGAAAACATAATCGGCATATCCGTCCCGCAACCAAGTCGGCCAATCCTGCAAATATTCGTGCTTACTCCAAGGGTAAATACTGGGCGACCAGGTAACCAAACAACCAGGCTTGTGCGATTTGACCAGTTGATACAACTCCTGTCCAAAAGCACTCAGCTTATCGGCACGCCACTGTAGCCAGTCCTCTTGCTTCGGATTGAGGGCAGCTTGCTGATCACCCCCGGCATTGCCATACGCACTCACCGTAGCCAACTCGTAACCTCCCTCGGAGGGCATGGCCGGCAACCGATCATCTCCCTGGATCCCGTCGATGTCGTAGCGGAGCACGATCTCCTCCACCAACTCCTTGAGGAATTGCCGGGGACCCGGATGCAACGCATTCCACCAATAAAATCCATTTTTCTGCAGAAGATGCCCCCTGGCATTTCTTCCGGCCCAGTCGGGATATTTCTTGTTCCAAACGGATAATGAATCCTTATACGAATAAGAGAATCCGAATTCCATCCAGGCGTGCACGCGTAAGCCCACGGCATGTGCCTCCTCGATCATCTCCTGCAACGGATCACGTCCCTTGTAGGCGGGGTCTTGTAATTGCTCAACATACTGAGAGGTAACCTGGCTGGGAAACATGGTCTTCCCGTTGTTCCAGACCACCATGAACAGATCGGTCAGTCCCTGATCACGACATTGCAGCACAGCCTCCCGGATCTGCTGACGGGAATTCAATACCGAGCTACCGGAGCTGGTCACCCACACCCCACGGATCGGATCCTGTCCGAAAACGCCCAAGGACACTACTATTCCGAAAAGAAAAAAGATCTTCTTCATCCTAGTTGATTAACGTACTCCAAATATCGATTATAAAGATGATGTGCGGAGGGATACATCGATTGCGGACTCATAAAATGAGAGAACTCAAACGTGATCGCCTTGTCGAATCCCGCACGACGGGCCGCCTCTAACTTCATCCGCAACTTTTCGAATTTGATGGGTAAAAATTTAATGGGCATGTCGCGATCGAAAGATTCCGCATTGGTCCAACACTGCATTCCATATTTATCCGCCAGTTTCTTATTGATCCGGAAAAAATCTTCCAACTCATGAAAATCAATATGCCCATCCTGAAAGGCCACGGCATCCACCGCTCCCTGCATTCCGGCAAAAAGCTCCTCCCATTCCCGCTCGTGCTCCTGCAAAGAAACCGCATCGGTCTTGGTCAGTGCCGACTGTGCCGCCATCACGGCTTTTTTCCCGTCGATCCATGGAGAGATGAAGGTGGGAAGTCCGCCACTCACCTCCTTACACTGCTTCCCTAAGGTATAAAATGCCTCGGTGGCGCCTTTGGTCTTTCGACTGATCTCCATAGATAAATACCAGCCCCGAAAGGATGGATGATGTCCGTATTTTTTCCAAACCTCATCGATCACGAACCGATTGGCATCGATCTCGTGCTGCATATTGCCGGTATCCCAGTATCGGCCGCTGTCGTACAACCCAAAATAAAAATTCATCTGGTGCTTGTCCGCCAGCGTCAGGAATAAATCGATCAGGTCCACCGGTGGCGCATAACAGCCCAGCTCTTTCATCAGGTAGGCCGAGGGATAGGTGAGGAACCGACGATACCCCGAACGGATCACGATCACAGTATCAATGCCGGCCGCCTTCATGTGCTGAAAATCGCGGGCCCATTCGGCAGCCCCCCAGTTTTGATGGGGGATGTCGTGACTGATCTCGTCCAGAAAAGTACCCGTGATGCGCATCACTGCATGAGTTTTTGTTCGATCAATAGTGCTTTCCAAAGCATATAGCCCGCACCGTTCAGGTGCAGACCGTCGTTCGTATATCGTTTATCCAGCTTGCCCGAGGCATCCAAAAAACGGGAATAAAGATCGATGTAGTCAACCTTCGATTCCTCACAAAGGCGTCGAAGACCGGCATTTACCGCACGAATGTGATCGTCCTTCCCGTAATGATTCTTGAATGGCTTGAATTCATCATTGGTGGGCAGCACGGACTGCATGACCAGTCGAGTTTGGGGAGAGCCCTGCCGCACCCGATCGATCAGGCGACCGTAATTGTGCAGGATGACCGAGTCGGGAATGTTGCGGGCAATGTCGTTGACCCCTATCATCACAAAAATCTTCGCGGGACGGGCCGACAAGACCTCATCCAACCGAGCCAACACCCCATATGTAATATCGCCACTGATCCCCCGATTCTTCACGCGGGGATTCTGCCAGATCTCTGCCCACTCGCCAATGTCGGTAATACTATTTCCTAAAAAAATGATCTCCCCCTCCGTATCCGGCAACAAGCGGAATAAGGTCAGTTTTTGGTCGTAATAAGTAGAACGATAACTGGAATCCCAGCCCTGCGCTTGCCCAAACAGGCTGAAGCCGATGCATAAAACGAGCCAATAAAATCGAGCACAGATCATCAGGAAGAGGTTTCTTTTACAACAGGCTCTTGCAAAGGTACAAGAGCCGTTACGATAAAGGCCGGTATGGTAGAGATCAATACCCAAATGAAGAAATTTGAATAGCCATACCGATCACTGATGTAACCACTGATCATCGAGGCCGCAGTAAAACCCAAATACGTAATGGCACTCCCAAACGCATAGTGAGCTAACGGATACTTGCCCGGCGCCAGCTGCTGCATGATGAACAAAATGATGCCGATGAATCCGAATCCGTATCCAAAGTACTCAACCGATAAGGCGATCGAGATAGTGAGCATGTCCGTCGGTAAAAACCAGGCGAGATAGGCATACACCGCAAATGGCAGGTTGAAAAACGCACAGAGCGTAAGCAGCATGCGACGGGTCAGCCCTTTATTCGATACCAAGTACCCGGCTAATAAAGAACCGGCAATGAAAGCGATCGTCCCATAGATCCCCGTCAGCAACCCCACCTGCGCCTCACTCAGTCCCAATCCGCCCTTCTCCCGCTCCGCTAAAAAGAAAAGTGGTGTGATCTTCATCGCCTGTCCCTCCGCAAAACGATACAAGGTGATAAAAGCAATGCCTCCCCAAACCGCCCGCTTCTGAAAGAAACTTCGGATCACATCCACCAGCGTTTCCCAAACTTCCGCACTTGTTTTAACGGATCGCTCCTGCTCCGTACGAGGCAACACTTGAGTACTGTAAAGTCCGACTAAAAACATGACCAACGCGTATAGTCCCAGTACGATCGACCAACCCTTCACACTTCCCATGGCCGCAACCAAACTGCCCGCCAGAAAAACCATTCCCCCATTCGAAAACACTTTGGAAACATTGTAGAAAGTTCCCTGCCAACCTACCCAACGAGCCTGCTCCTTCTCACTTAACTCCGCCAAATACATGCCATCCGCCGCCATGTCCTGCGTAGCCCCCATAAAGGCCAATAAAAAAAATAATACAATGGAAAGCGGAAAAAAATGATCGGTGTACAAGCTCAACGCGGCCAAGGCAAAACAAATACCCGCCAATAACTGCGTAACATAGATGTAAAAACGACGGGAACGAAACATCTCCAAAAACGGCCCCCACAACGGCTTGAAACTCCAAGGCAACACGATCACCCCGGTCCAAAAGGCGATCTGACCATCCGAATAACCGAGGTTTTTATACAAGACCGCCAAGGCGGTGCCACTTAACATCACATTCGGTAAACCCATGGCAAACCAAGTCGTGGGTACCCACCTCAACGGAGAGCGAGCAGGTTTTAGATTGTTCAAGGCAAGCAGTTGATTTTTAAAGAAATAGAGATTTTGGAAGTTAATAAAAATAATTAATAACCCTTGGAAATCACCCCATATTTTTAATTAAGTTCGCAGTCGCTTCCTTATGATATTTTCCTCTATTACACCCCGGATCTTGACTGCCTTGCTGGTCGGACTTGCCCTGTTGGGCTGTTATAAAAGCGATGGGGGTGGGGGCTGGGGCGGCGGGGGAAACGGGGGCGGTGGAGGAGGTGGCAACACGACTCCGGTTTGGGATCCCAACGCCCTTCGAGGGGTTTGGGTGACGACCACCGCGAGCACGGTGCTGGACAGTCGCAACAACATCCAGCAAATGGTCACCCAATGCAAAGCAGCCGGCATCAATCACCTGTTCATCGTGGTATATAACAATGCCCGCACTATGTACCCTAGTACGGTGATGAACAACCTGATCGGGAAACCCATCCTGGAAAGATTTGAAGGACGTGACCCCCTGCAGGAATGTGTGGAAGAGGGACACGCGAAGGGACTCAAAGTACATGCCTGGTTCGAATACGGATTTTCGTCGTCGTATTCCGCAAGTGGCGGACCCATCGTGGCCGCCAAACCTCACTGGGCTGCCAGAGACTTCAATGGAGCACTGGTGGTCAAAAACGGATTTGACTGGCTAAACCCCATTCACCCAGAAGTACAACAATTCATGATCGACCTGTTCAAAGAAGTGGTGACACGATATGATGTGGATGGGGTACAGGGCGACGACCGATTGCCAGCCATGCCAACTACGGGCAGCTATGATCCCTACACCACCGCACTCTATGCCGCTGAAAACAATGGTGCGTCTCCCCCACCCAGCGCCACGGATGCCACCTGGCTGAATTGGCGTGCCAAAAAATTGAACGCCTTTCTCAAACGATTGCGCACCGAAGTAAAAGCGATCAAGCCGGCCATTCAACTCACCGTTTCTCCCAGCCCCTATCCGTGGGGCATGAACGAATACTTACAGGACTGGCCCACTTGGGTCGACAGCAGCTATGTCGATGCCATCCTCCCGCAATGCTATCGTTACGACATCAGTGCCTACGATGCTACGCTCTCACAGCAAAAAACCTATCACCGCAATCCGAATGTGCCCCTGTACCCAGGCGTACTGCTGCGAGCTGGCACCTATGTCGCTACTACCGCTTTCCTGACCCAAATGATCCAAGCAAATCGAAACAAAGGTTTCAAGGGAGAATCTTTCTTTTTCTACGAAGGCATTCCGCCTACCGCCCCTTGGTTCAGCGGACAATATCCCTTCATCAAATAATTCAAGATGCACCGTCTCGCCGGCCTGCTGCTACTGCTCGGTATCACGCATTTGCTTCCCGCTCAAAAACTGACGCGCTGGGTCGACCCGTTCCTCGGAACAGGCGGACATGGACACGTGTATCCCGGCGCCACCGTTCCCTTCGGCATGGTTCAACTCAGTCCCGATAACGGCGCAGAGGGATGGGACTGGTGCAGTGGCTACCACTACTCCAGCAACACCATCGCCGGATTCAGTCACACCCACCTCAGCGGCACCGGCATCGGCGATTGGTGCGACATCTCCGTGCTACCCCTCACGGATACAACAGAAGTATCGAAGTCTAAAATCCTGCTGCCCTTCGATCACCAAAATGAAAAAGCCAGCCCGGGTTACTACTCTGTCAAATTAAACAACGGCATCACCTGCGAACTCACTGCCGATACACGAACCGGTCACCACCGCTACACGTTTCCCAACAAACAAGGCTGGCTTCGTTTCGATATGGGCTTTGCCATCAACTGGGATAAATCCACCGCCGGTATGTTGCAACGCATCGACGCGCATACCATCGTCGGCTATCGCTACAGCACCGGTTGGGCCAAAGGACAAAAAGTTTATTTCGCCGCCCGCTTCTCCCAACCCATCGCCTACCACCGATTTATAGATGATTCCGTTCATACGAACGATCAGGCCTTTGGTCCGCTTACCAAGATCCTCCTCCATTTCAAACAAGCACCGCAACTGGGAGTACAAGTCACCCTCAGCTCCGTCAGTACCGACAAGGCCCTGCAGGAACTCAACCATCCGCAACGCCCCAAAGACTTTGAAACCGTTCGCCGACTGGCCGATGCCACCTGGGAAAAAGAATTACAAAAGATCCGCATCGATACGAGCAATAAGGCCTTCGCCACACGCTTCTACACCGCACTCTACCGAACCTGCCTCGCCCCCGTGATCCACAGCGATCGCGATGGTGCCTATCAAACCTGGGACCATAAAAAGAAAACCTTTCAAAAAGGAAAAGCCAAGTACACCATCTTCTCTCAATGGGATGTGTTCCGAGCCCACTCGCCTTTGTTCACACTAACTCAAACCAACCGCCTGCCCGACCTGATCAATAGCCTGCTGCAACGATATGAAGACGATGGCCTGCTTCCCGTATGGGACATCAGCACCTGGGAGGCCAATACGATGACCGGCTACCACAGCATTCCCATCCTTGCCGACGCCATTCTGAAAGACATAAAAGGATTTGATTACGAAAAAGCCTACGAGGCGATGCGAGCCTCCGCTTTCCAAAAACAACGCGGTACGCCCGCTTTCATTGAATACGGATATGTCCCACAAGACAAACATGGCTGGAGCGTGACCATGACATTGGAGTATGCATTCGACGACTGGTGTATCGCTCAAGTGGCTAAAAAATTAGGTAAGACGGAAGACTATCCGCTATTTATGAAACGTGCGGGCAGCTACGCTAAACTCTTTGATGCCAAGACCGGATTCATGCGGGCCCGAAAAACTGATGGTAGCTTTATCGAACCCTTCGATCCGCTGCTTTCCGAACATGGTTTCGACGGACAATACATCGAAGGCACCGCCTGGCAACACAGCTTCTTCGTTCCCCATGCCATCGATTCCCTCGCAATGCTCTATGGCGGAAAGGAAAAACTTGTGGCCAAATTGGATGAACTGTTTACGGCACCCTCCGAATTGCACGGAGAAAACGTTTCTATTGATGTAACGGGACTGATCGGACAATACGCACACGGCAATGAGCCCAGTCACCACATCATTTATATGTACACCGCACTCGGTCAACCCGAAAAAGCTGCTAAATGGCTTCGGGTAGTGGCCGATAGTATTTATAAGGATGGTCCGGACGGACTCAGCGGCAACGACGATTGCGGACAAATGAGCGCTTGGTATCTCTGGAGTAGTTTAGGGCTTTACCCCATGAATCCATGTGGCGGGGAATACCTGTTCGGATTCCCCCTGATCAAAAAAGCAACCCTGCAGCTACCCGACAACAAATCACTTCACTTCGAGGTGAAAAAAGAAAAAAAACAAGGCCTTCCCCAGATCACTCGCGTGGAATGGAATGGTCGATCCATTCCGGTGCGATCCATTCAACATGCGGAACTTCTGAAAGGCGGAACCCTAACCTATTATGTTTCCGAGTAAAAAATTTGGCCTCCTTTTACTCGGTTGGCTGATCGGCACAACCTTACGGGCGCAGACAAATGCTACACTCATACCCAAAAAAGGTTTGTTCCTGGAAACCGCCGGACTTACCTGGGGCATGGGATCGGAGATAAATTTTTTTACCGCCGACAGAAAACAACACCACTATTATTTTACCTGGTGGGAGCAAGATGAGATCAAACACGCCCCGCATGATACCGAATTGATCCTGGGAAGCCAAAACACCGCCGTGTTTGGTTCCTTTCGGATGATGCAAACCGAAAAACAGATCGAGGCCCAAATCGATTGCCAGTGGAATCGGACCGATACGGGACTGGCCGAGATCACCTATGTCCGTCTCTGGAAACCTTATTTCCGGGAAGCTCGATGGAAAGATGCAGAAGGAAGAACGCTTAAAGTGCTTGATCAATTCAGCGGAAAAAAGCTGGTGGCAGAGACCCCGTTCGGGACGTTTGCATTCATCAGCACTCTTCCATTCAAGATCAAAACGGTCGACAACCCGAATCCCGCCCCAACCGATTACACCGCCAGGAACCAATACCTTGAATTGTATGAAGACAAGATTCAGGTAGACGGACGGAAACGCCTAGAACGCGAATTTCAAGTTGAAACAATCAACATTCCTCCGCAATCAGACACACGCACGGGTATTAAATATGTTCGTCCGGTCCCAACCGAACAAGGTTGGATGCCCGGCGCCCTGAAAAAAACGATCCTGCCGCTTCCCGCGGAAATAGAATTACGTAGCGGACAGTATACGATTCCCCTCACCCGACCAACCCCCTCCGATTCGGTCGAAACGGCTTTCCGATCGTTGCTGTCCCTCGAATGGCAATTGGGAGATCAGCACCACCCTCGGATTCAGGTCGTAAAAAATCTCGGACTGCATACACAGGAATATCGGATCGAGGTTTCCGCGGAAGGCATCCGCATTGAGAGTAGTACGGACACTGCACTGCAATATGCCCTGCAAACCCTGGCGCAGGCAACCGAGTGGGCCACTGGCAGAGTACAGATCCCTGGCAGGAAGGTGATCGATCGACCTAAGACCGACTGGAGAGGCATTCACATGTTCACGGGCCCCACCGCACTGGATCTCCACACTCGTATGTATGAACGGATCTTGCTCCCCTTAAAAATGAACAAAGCAGTGATCCAATGTGAGCAGGCTCGGTGGAGTGCTTTTCCGGAGATCCACAATCCGATATCGGTATCGCTAGCCGACCTGAAAAAAGAATTTGACTTGCTTCGTAAGAACCGGGTGGAACCAATACCGCTGATCCAAAGTCTGGGTCATATGGAGTGGTTCTTTAAACCCAGATCCACCCGGCGGCTGGCCATCAATCCCGATTACCCCTACACGCTGAATACAGATCTACCTGAAGCAAAAGAAGCGATCCGTAAGATCTGGGAGGAGGCGATCGATCTGCTGCGCCCCGCAACCCTGCACGTTGGCTTTGATGAGATCGGTATGATCGGATTTCATTTACCCCGCGAAAAAGAAGTGGCCCTGTTCAAGGACCAGTTATCTTTTCTGAACCGATTTGCCCAAGCGCAAAATAAAAAACTGATGATCTGGGGAGACATGGGACTGGCACCCGGTGAGGCACCCGATGCCTGCAATGGTATCAATCCGACACGGGCAAAAATGATTCGGGACGCCATTCCCCCAGGTACCTACGTGGCCGATTGGCATTATCTGAATAATCCCGATCCGTCCGTTTACAAAAAGAGCCTGCAGATCTGGAAGCAAAATCAAAATATTCCACTGGCCTCCCCTTGGCTTTGGCCCAATAATGTACACGGATTTGCGAAAGCCGCGATCGAGGGGAATGCCGGCGTCTTGCAAACCACCTGGGCAGACTTTGAGAGCAGCGAAAAGAACATGCTCATCAACATCGAGCAGTTCGGCGCTTACATCCTCGCATTGGATTATGCCTGGAGCGGACGAAAAGAGCGGCCCGACCAACTCCCCTACGATCCCATTCGGGAGTGGACAAAACGATTTTATGGCCAATCCAAACCAATCACTTCCCGGGCCGGATATCGACTCGTCGATTCGCTGTCCTTTACCGACATCACTTCCAAAACCGAACAAGATTCATACGATGGAGAAAGTTTAATCCTCGACCGGGTAATGGTTGCCGGCGGTGTTTCTTTTCAAGCCGGCACCAGATCCATTTTACCGGAGGGCAGCACGGTGGCGGAGATCGAGTTTTATCACCGCGAAACAAAAGTTGGCAGTATTCCCCTACGCTATGGCGTAGAGATTAGATCGGTAAGCGATCGCACACCGATCTATGCAGAGACGGAAGGGCAAGATCCAGCGACCGTATGGAAATTTTGGGAGGGAGCGAAGAAGGTCGATCGGATTCGGATCGTACTCAGTCAGCCGGGCAGCGGACTATCTCTGAAAAATCTTTTGCTGATCGAGTGATCAGGTTCTCCAGAACCAACGGCGCTTCACAAAAAAATACGTAACCAGGGACACGGTTCCGGTGAAAAGAGCGCCCTTCGCAAATCCCATCCAAGCATTTTGATGCATGCCATCCCAATAAGGTTTCAATCCGGTCAATGTCATCAGCGGCAATAACAGTAAACTGCCCGCCACATAGGCGACCATTGGGTTTTGTCCCTGCAGG
>CAXRAX010000039.1:0-5084 GCA_964229195.1 Chitinophagaceae bacterium
TAAAGAAAATCAAGCAGCTGCGTATTTACAGATGTGCAGCCTGATGATGAATAAACGTGAGTTCCGCGCTGCGAAGGACTTCTTCCGCAAGACCAAAGCTCTGAAGCCCACCACACCTCAGATCGTGGATCAGATCAAGCAGATCGAAAAATATATTTCGCGGATACCCGGGTAGAAGATGAGGGGATGAGAAGTTGAGCGGTCCGATGTCCGCTGACCGATGTCCGCTGACCGGTGTCCGATGTATTCTGCTCATCTCCTTCACACTTTCTCCCCAAACCCATATTTCTCCGACTTCTGATTGAAGGTATCTACCATCGCCTCTTGCAGGTCGATATCGAGCAGGGAGGCTAATAGATCGAGGTAGATCGCGATGCCGCCGATCTCTTCTTTCAGCATATTCTTATCAATGTCTTTCGCGCTGTAACTGCTGCCACCGTCGATCCCACCGCGTTGTACGCGTTCCATTTTTTTGATCATGTTGCAGAGTTCACCCACTTCTCCGGCGAGGGCGGTGGTCCAGTACGTCAGCGGCTGATTGTCGTAGCAACGAAATCCGTTGCGGGCCCGGCTGATATTTTTTTGGCGGAAGGCTTGCAAGTCAAGTGGCATGGGATGGATTTTGAGCTGGTATAAATTATAAGTTGCTTTGAAAGATAGCCAATTGTCGGACTTTAGAAAACATCCAACTCCTCTTGCAGGGCATCAAGTCCACCCGGTTACGTTAAACCTTTTCATTCCCGGATCGTCTAAAATCTCGTATTTTTCCCTTCCATGCGCCTACTGCTCATCCTTTCTTTTTTTCTGACGGCCCTCTCCGTTCATTCCTGCAAGAAGTCGGATCCGGCCGATACCGCCTATCAAACCGTTCGCAAGATCACCTACAACGGCGTGTCGGTGGATGTGGTCATCGATAAGCCTAAAAATGACATCGTCGATGTACTCGTGCTCTATCACGGTACCGTCACCTTCGACAATAAGATCCTGGAAGCTGCCTACAATACGCTCGACGGATTCAAACGCATTCTCAACCGCACCGACATGATGCTGGTGAGCGTGGCCTATCCGGAAGAAAATCTACTGATCGGCGACAATCTACCTTTCGCCGAAGCTGCCCTGCTCTGGGTCAAGAATAAGGCGGCACAAGAACTCGGGATCACCGTGCGTAAAGTATTTCTGGCCGGACATTCACAGGGAGGCTACATCGTAACCCGACTCAATACCCTGCACGCCACCAATGGCGTTATCGCCAATGCACCCGGTCCACTGAATCTGGCCTACCGTTGTCAGCTCGAAGAAACAGGGCAAGTACCCAACAGTATCGCGTGCGGACAACTCGCCAATACCTATGGTGCCCCCACGGCCAATCCCAATCCGTACTTTCTCCGCTCGCTGTTGAATTTCACTACCCCATTCAAATCAGATATTCTTTTTGTGCAGGGATTGGAGGACAGCCCCATTCAGATGTACTCCTGGCCCACCTTCAAGCAAGCTGTCAATGCCTGTACCGATTGTCGGGTTCGACAGTTTCTGGAAATCCCCGGCTACGGGCATAATTCCCTATTCCAAGCCCCCATCGGGCAAACCGAATTCAATCGTTTTATTCAGGAGCGCTGAGGAACGTGCTGTGTGCGTGAGGTCTAGTCCTGTTCCAGTTTGAACCGGATGCCGAGGTAGGTTTCTCGTCCCCGCGTAGGGCCCCAAACCGATGAGGTATCAAAATAAGGACTGAAGGGATTTTGCCAACTGATGATCGGTTGCAGCTGACGGAAATCAAAAATATTTTCACAACCGGCATATACCTCAATCTTACCGAAGCTATACGTGCATTGTGCATTCAAAGTTGAATAGGGCCGGGAGAAATCGGGGCGTTGCAATCCGGAAGGATTGGACCGGGTATCCGGCAATCGTTGTTCGCCGTACCAATGCAAATTCATGTCGAATTGAAATTGATTGGTCAGCGGTTTAAAGCTGATGGAAGTGAGGAATTTATGTCTCGGATTGAATGGAAGGAGTTGTTTCTGATCGCCGATCACCCGGTATACATCTAAAAAATTGTATCCGGCCTTCCATTCCAACCGCTGATAGAATTTGGTATTCAGCTCGGCCTGGAAGCCATTGCTTCGGCTCGTACCTCGAAAATTTTGAATGATGGCTCTCGTAGGGTCGGTGTCGTAGTCGGGGAAAATCTGATTCTGAAAATCCGTTCGGTAATAATCTACGCTGAGGTAACCGGAAAGATTTTTATCCTTAGTCTCAAATTTTTGGGTGAGGTTGATGCCCAGGTTCAGGGCTTTTTCCGGGTCTAAGGCTTGCGCAAAAACGATGTTGCGGGAGCTCACGAGCAGACCAACATTCTCGCTGAAGAGGTTGACCGTCCGCCACCCCGTTCCCACATTGGCACGGAGGATCGTCTTGGGTCGTATATCGTATTTTACTAAGCTTCTGGGAGTGAATTGAAATCCAAATTGATTGTGCCGATCACCTCGTATTCCCAGCATCCAGGTGATCTTGTCGTTTGCGAACCGCAGGGTGTTCTCTGCAAATACGCCGGGGATATTTTCCAGCCGTTGATAGTTGCCGGCATAGGTTCTGCCTAAGGGCGCTCCGGTGAAGGAAATGTCTTCGCGAAGGTTAAGTCGACGGTAGCTGAGTCCGGTTTTGAGGTCGTGTTGCGCATAAGTCAACTCATACTGGATATTTCCATACAGATTCGTCTGCCGGGCGGCGTATTTCACGGTACCGAAGTAAGCGGATTGTTGCTGGTGGAAGGTAGCGGCAAAGAGGACGATGTTCTGTTTGGCACTCAGCCGGTAGTTGGTTTTGGTCCACATCTCTGGCTGATCGATCGAAACGCTTTGTCCGTATACGGAGGTACTGCCCTTGTCGCGGTCGGGATCGAAATTTATTTGTCCCCCGATGCGATTTTCTTTGAGGAAGCGGATACCGACGCGACTGCTCCAGCCTTTCTCTTTATCGTTTCCGTATTTCCATTTATTGGAGATCATATATCGCGTGAGTTGTGGCAGGTCGAGGAAATTGTCCTGATCCCGATCGATCTTTCTTGCGGGCTGTACGGAGTGAAAGGCGGTTAGGTTGCTCCATTTTCCTTTTTTGAAAGCGTAGTTGGCGTTGACATGCTTCTCCAAAAAGTTGTTCATGTATGCGTTGAGCAAGAGCCGTTCGGTTTGATCGGGGTCTTTGGTCTCAACATTGATCTGTCCGCTCATGCTCTCAAAACCTTGTAGCACGCTGTTGGCTCCTTTGGCAACGTAAATATTATCGACGAGGGTGCCGGGTATGCTGCTGATGCCGTAGGTGTAGGTGAGTCCCTGTATCATGGGAAATCCATCGATCAAGATCTGGTTGTACACACCCGATAGGCCCAGGATCCGCAGCTCTTTGGAGTTGGTGATCACGTTGGTGGTTTGGGGTTGTACGGTGGTCTGTGTTTCGAAGCAACCGGCCAGGTCGCAACAGGCGGCTTTACGCAGTTCGGTTTGGGTGATCTGTTCGGTCTTGATGGGCTTGGCATCGGAGAGGATCACGCCGGGGCGTTGGGATTCTATCACCACTTCGCTCAGCGTTTTAGGTTTCAGCGTATCTGCGGGCGGTACGCCTCCGATCGTTTGTGCCTGGCCTGGTACAAAGTTTATCAGAGATAAAAGGGTTATCAGTAGTAGGGATCTCATGCCGCTTGAATAGGTGGAAAGGCTAGGCAAAGGTAGACGAAGGCAAAGAATTGCGGGCGTTCCGCTCGAAAGCCAGTCACAGTTACCTTTACGCCAGTATTCTTATTATGAATCTACAGCCTGTTCATTTGCACAACGAGTGGGTGCAGTTATGTCCCCTGCAGTCCGCCGACCTCGACCGCCTCTATGCAGTAGCGTCCGATCCGCTGATCTGGGCGCAGCACCCAAACCCGGATCGCTATCAGCGACCGGTGTTTGAGACCTATTTTAAAGGGGCGATGGAATCGGGTGGTGCCTTTTTGATCTTGGATGCTACGGGGGAAGTGATCGGCAGCAGTCGTTTTTATGATTACTTACCCGATATGCGGGAAGTCAAGATCGGGTATACGTTTTTTGCCAGAAGCCGTTGGGGCAAGCCCTATAACCGAAATGTGAAGCGGTTGATGCTGGAACATGCATTCCAATCTGTAGATCGGGTGATCTTTCATGTGGGCGCAGGAAACATTCGATCACAGCGGGCGATGGAGAAGATCGGTGCGGTGAAGGTGGGGGAGGAGGATGTTGCCTATTACGGGGAGGCTACCCGGAGAAATGTGGTGTATGCGATGACGAAGAAAGAATTTGATCAGCTGTAATGAGCGCTCCAATTCTGTCAATGACAAAAGGAGTGATGCCTGCTATTTTTTCTTTTTATTCTTTCTGAGTTTGTTGGCACCATAACCGGCGCCGGCTGCTAGTAACAGGCTAAGTCCGCCGTCGACGGGAACACCATCCGGATCGCCAGAACCACCACCCGCTCCGCCTCCAGGATCTCCGGGAGTTCCTGGGTCTGCTTCGTTCAGATTAGGGAATGCATCAGACGATTCCGTTGGCAGGGTTGTCTCTAACAGTTCTGTTTGAGTACCTGCATTCTCTAGGAGCTCAGTTTGTGCAACTGCAGGCAAGGCGAAAATCGTTACAGCAAGCACGACAAGGTATAGGTAGCCGCGGTAAAAGTCAGATTTCATTCGGTTGGTATTGATAAGGTTACTTTCTTAATGACTTTATTGAAGGATCAGTTTCTGAGTGGAAACGGAAGATCCGTCTGATACCCGAAGTAAGAGAAGTCCGCCAGATTTAGTCTCTAGATCAATGTATTGAACTCCGCTGATAGCAGTAGTGGTTTTTACAACCTGACCATTTGTGTTGACGATTTGGATCAGTCCGGTATTATTTTGTAGACCGGTTATGCGAACCGGCACCTGTCCCCCTTGAATAAGATTCCCCAATACTTCAACCTTGAGTTTCTGGTTCTCTGTGGTTGGCGTGTCATACTGTTTTTTATTTCCGATAAATAGTTGAAATCTTTTTTCTCCTTTGCTAAAATTATCATTTCGGACAGTGAAGAGGTAT
>CAXRAX010000040.1:0-9914 GCA_964229195.1 Chitinophagaceae bacterium
CAAACGCATGAAGGATAAGACCATCGTTTGTAACATCGGACACTTCGACATCGAGATCGATATCGCCTGGCTCAATACCAATTACGGACACACCAAAGACACCATCAAGCCGCAGGTAGACATCTACAATGTAGAAGGTAAAGACCTGATCATTCTGGCCGAAGGACGTCTGGTGAACCTGGGCTGTGCTACCGGTCACCCCTCATTTGTAATGAGTAACTCCTTCACCAATCAGACCCTGGCCCAGATCGAACTGTGGAATAACCACAAAAACTACGATAACAACGTATATGTGCTGCCCAAACACCTCGACGAGAAAGTTGCCCGTTTGCACCTGGCCAAGATCGGTGTACAGTTGGATGAACTGACCACGGCCCAGGCCGATTACCTCGGCATCCCGAAGGTGGGCCCCTTCAAACCCGAGCATTATCGCTATTGATCCGCTCAAGCAGATACAAAAAAGCCTTCCGAACGGAAGGCTTTTTTATTGCGTCAATAATTTTTTGGATTCCGCTACCAGGCAACCGGCCACCCGCATCCAGCGGGCTTGCTGCTCGGCATCGGGCTCGATGGCCCAGGATTTCTCGGCAGCATTGGTGACCAGGATCCGCTCAATGGGCTGGGTGACCAACTTGTTCAATTGGTAATTGGTATTGGGACTATTCTTAAATAACACATGCAACAGCCCCTCGCAATTGACCGTACCGGCATTTCGGAACAACAATTTCAATTTGCTCCCTTTGAAAAAAACCTGAATGGTGGTCTCATCATCAAAACAAAGATTCCCGGCACCCACCTCAATCATCCAATCGATCTCAGGCTTGGTGGCATCCAGCGTGACGGATCCACCCTTCCACTGATGATACCCGGTAGAGAGGCTGGTGGAACGGGTATAGGGATCCGTCTCTCGTATCAGGGCACATTCTTGCGCCGCTGAGAAAAACGGAGAGCAAACAAAGAGTAAGAAAAGGATCTGTAGCCTAATCATATACTCAAAAGCGCACCGCCGTGCCGGTCGCGATCACCATCAACATACTGCCGCCGGCCCCTACGGTTTCAAAGTCGAGATCAACCCCTAAGATCCCATTGGCACCCAGTGCCTGAGCCCGCTCGACCAGCTCACGCATGGCATCCTCCTTGGCTTGCTCCAACACTCCCTCATAGGTTTTGCTGCGGCCGCCAAAAACATCGCGCAAACCGGCGAAAATGTCTTTAAAAATATTGGCACCAATGATGCTTTGGGCATTCACGACACCCAAGTACTCCTGTACCGGTCTTCCTTCGACCGTGCTGGTGGTGGTCACTAACATATTTAAGGTTTTAGTTGGGCGAATATACTATCTAAAACGGGCTGCGGCTTTGACCGGGCCTGTTTTGACGTTTCTTTAATATACTGAATGCGGTTATCCAAATCGGGGTGACTGGCCAAGAACTCCGGAAGCCCGCTACCACTTTGCGTTTTTAACCGATCGAACAGGTCCTCGAATCCCTGTGGATCTATGCCCCGGTCGGTCAAAATCTTCAATCCCCTCAGATCTGCATCTTTCTCCAGCGAACGAGAATAGGTCAGCGAACGAAGTTCATCGGCATGATCGACCAAGACCCCGCTCACCGTACCGACTTTCCCAAATAGAAGTCCCAAAAAAACCTGCGATCCCAGTTTTCGGAAAATAGAACGGGTAGCATGACGCTGATCTACATGCGTAAACTCATGCGACAATAATGCCGCCAATTCAGGAGCCGATTCCATCTTATCCAATAAGCCCGAATACACCACGATCCGCCCACCCGGTAGGGCAAAGGCATTGCTTTCCGAATGCCTGACCACCACGATCCGGATGGAATAGGCCGAGGGCACTTTCATCGACTCAAAGAATTCCACCACCCGGCGCGACCGAACCGTATCGATCTGATAATCGGTCGCAAGCGCATCAAAAACACCATCCCCCAAAGTTTGCTCCGTTTCTACGGATACACGCTTGGCCAATTGCTCCGCCAAAAAAGGAACGAGCAAGCTGTAAATGAAAAGAACAATGGCCACCAAGGCGATCAGCAATCCGCCGTTGCGGATCCACTCTTTTGCTTTGGGACGCTGGTACCAAGGCAACTCAGATCGATTCAACCGAATTTGAATTCTTTCATACGCAAACCGACCTTCGATTTCAATTCGACCGGGACCCGTGAGCTGACGGATCTCCGTCAGGGCCGCATCATGCGACACACTCAATTGCACCTGCGCATAAGTCCAGCGAATTCGCCGATCGCTGCCAATAAAACCGATCTGTAAATAGTCCTCCAAGACCATCAGGGAGATGGGCTGCTTCTCGGCACCCGACCATTCCTGATACCAGCCATTGAAACTTTCCATACCCCAAAATTCGGTAAGCCCGGCCACTTACCCGAAAGAACAATTCGTTCGATTTTTTGTATTTATGCCGAACATGGTACAAGCCTACAATTTCCTGGCCTCCTGGCAGCTTTTCCCCGAAAAGTCGAACTACGAAGACGGCCTGGTGCCCAAAAGCGGCATTTATCGCCTGGAAGCCTCCGACTCGGCCAAAACCCTCCGAATTTTTCATAATAAAGTTCTGCCCGACAATACCTCCATGGCATCGGAATACGCCGTATTGGCCGATGGTGAAAAAAATACGCCCCCCGATACCGCCCTGGGAGATGCCGTGGAAGTATTCATACCGGACGGACTTAATCTCGACATCCGGTTTTACCGAGGAGAGGAACTGCATCTTCAAGTCCACCACGAGATCCTTCCCAACGGATATCTCCAACTCACACAAAAAGGCGTTCGCCCAGATGGCAGCGCCTACACCAATCAGGAGATCTATCACAAACAACTCAGTGTACTGCCCTACTCGGCGTCCGTATCCGGGGCCGTGATCCGTCCCACTAAAGAAGGGATGATCAAGCACAAGGCCCTTACGGCCATGGAAGAGCAAACCAACATGCAGCTCGAACAGATCCGCAAACAGATCGAACTCCTAGCCCTGCAGGCACAAGAGATCCAAAAGCGAAAAGACCTCTCGCTGATGATCTATGAGGCCAAACTGGCCTTCAAGCCACAGATCGGACAAACCTACTTCCTCTATGAACGAAACGACGGCTCTCACCTGCTCTCGCTGGTAGCGCCCAAAGAATGGGGCAAATCAGGACCCTTCAAAAAATTCCTGGCCGCCGTGCAACTACTGGCCGATCATACCTGGAAAGAACTCTAGGTTCGTAGCTTTGTGCCGTGACACGTCTTTCCGTCAACATCAACAAGTTCGCCACCCTGCGCAACGCCCGCGGCGGTAACAACCCCGACCTGCTCCAAGTGGCCATCGATGCCCAAGCCTTCGGTGCCGATGGCATCACGGTACACCCCCGTCCCGACGAAAGACATATCCGCTATGCGGATGTTCGGTCACTTCGCCCGCTCGTACATACTGAATTCAACATCGAGGGCAATTGCCGTGAATCCAAATTCGTGGACCTCGTCCTCGAAACAAAACCCGAACAGGTTACCCTCGTGCCGGACGCAACGGGACAACTCACCAGCGACCACGGATGGGATACCATCACCCACGCCGACTACCTAAAAAAAATGGTTCGGGAATTTCAACAAGCCGGCATCCGGGTCAGCCTGTTCATCGACCCGGTAGCGGATCTGATCAAAGCCGCCCGCGATACCGGTACCGATCGCATTGAACTCTATACCGAAGGCTATGCCCGCGAATACGCCAATGGAATAAAAGAGGCAGCCATCCGCCCCTACCAAGTGGCTGCTGACTTGGCAAAATCGATCGGACTGGGCATCAATGCCGGCCACGACCTCGACCGACAAAACCTTCTATACCTACACGCCCACATCCCTTATCTCGATGAAGTGAGTATCGGACACGCCCTGATCTGCGATGCCCTTTACCTCGGATTGGAAAACACGATCCAACTCTACAAGCGTCAGCTCGCCGGAGCAGCCCCCTCCAAATAATCGATCATCACATCCAACGCGTTCGGATCGAACCACCGAATGGACGGATTACGCCGAAACCAGGTCATCTGACGCTTTGCATATTGACGCGTGGCGATCTTGATGAGCTCGATCGCCTGATCCAACGAATACTTCCCCTCTATATGCTCGAATAACTCTTTGTAGCCCACCGTCTGCAAGGCATTGAGGGATCGGTGGGGATACAACTGCTTTGCCTCCTCCAACCATCCCGCTGCCATCATCGAATCCACCCGCCGATCGATCCGATCGATCAATTCGGCTCGAGGTAATTCCAAGCCCACCCACTGCACGGTAAACGGACGCGGTTTCGGTTGCCCCGAGCGAAACGAGAGAATGCTGTTGCCCGTCGATAACACCACTTCCAATGCCCGCATCATGCGTTGGGGATTTTTCATCTCCCCTGCCCGGGCAAACACCGGATCCAATTTTTCCAGCTCCGTCGTCAATCCCTCCAATCCGGTTGCGGCATAAAGTGACGTGACTTGCTCGCGAATAGCCGGCTCCACTTCCGGGATTGCATCCAATCCCTCCACAAATGCGCGGATATAAAGTCCCGTACCACCCACCAACAACAGCCGATCATGCGTCGTGAATATCCGCTCGGCCGTTTTCAACGCAAATGATTCATAATCGGCCGCAGAAATTTCTTCCTGAATGGAGTGCGAGGCAATGAAATGATGCGGGATGGCGGATAATTCCGGCTCGGTGGGGCGAGCCACGCCAATATTCAACTCTTGATAACACTGACGGGAATCGGCCGATAGGACCTCCGTGTGAAAATGTTCAGCCAACCGAATGCCCGCGCCTGTTTTTCCAACGGCTGTGGGTCCAACCACCGCAATGACCACCTTTCGATTGTCTTTCATGCGTATTAATCATCCCCGCCCCCGTCGTCAAACGTTTCCTCTGTGCCGATGTCTTCGCCCTCTTCATCTTTTTCCCCGAATCCTTCACCGGCCTGGTGCATGTCGTATTTCTCTTCGATGTCGGCGAATTTCTCTCCCAAGATACTCTTGGTGCCGTATTGACTGGGGGCCAGTCCGGCCGACCGCACCATCAGGGGATATGTTTTTTCAGGATCTTCCTCGTTGGAAACATTGATCAATTCGATCAGAAAATTCCACTCCTTTACAAAATCATACAGATAGAGAAACCGTTGGTTGGGACTCTTGATCTCGCTGGCAATGACCGTATCGGCCATCCGCAAGGGGGGCGCTTTATACTCTTTATCGTAAACGTCCAGGGAGATCTCCCGCCCTTGCTGCCACTGATCGTTGCTGCGAAAGAAAGTAGCTGCGTGTTTACTGTCGAATTCAAAGGCTTTCAGGATCGCTTGGTGCAGGTCCAGGAACGTGTGGGTATGACGAAGGGCGATGTCGCGATAAACCGATTCATCCTCTTCAAAATAAATACGAAAACGTAGAATGGCCATGGGACAAAGGTAGGTCAGGAGGCGCTATTGCCGTCAGGAACTTACAGGCGTCAGACCCAGCTCCTTGCCTTTTTCCAACATAAAGGAATAGGCGGCCTCGTAGGTATTCGGGATCACACCATCCAGCATGGCATCCTTCAATGAATCCTTGATGATCCCGACGGGTTTGGAAGGCGATAGCCCGAAAGTGCGCATGATCTCCTCTCCGGTAATGGGTGGCTGCCAGTTTCGGATCTGATCTTTTTCCTCCACCTCCCGACAACGCTCGCGAACCAATTGAAAATTCGAAAGATACCGATTCACCTTTTGCTTGTTCTTCGAGGTGATATCGGCCTCACAAAGAAGCATCAAAGAATCGAAATCATCGCCGGCATCGAAAAGCAATCGGCGGATGGCTGAGTCGGTTATATTCTCTTTGGTCAGGCTGATCGGCCGCAGATGCAATTCGACCAGTTTACGGACCAACCGCATGTGTTCGTTGAGCGGAAGCTTCAATTGCGTGAAGATCTTGGGCACCATTCGTCCACCTACCACCTCATGACCGTGGAAGGTCCAACCATGCCCCTTCTCAAACCGTTTGGTCTGTGGCTTAGCGATATCGTGCAACACGGCGGCCCAACGCAACCACAGATCGGAGGTGTGTCGACTTAAATTATCCAATACCTGAAGGGTATGATAAAAATTATCCTTGTGTCCGTGTCCATCAATGTACTCCGCCCCTCGCAACGCCACCAGTTGCGGGAAGATCCGATCCAATAAACCGGAGCGATAAAGCAGATCGAGCCCTACGGAAGGTTTTTCCGCCAATAAAATCTTATTCAACTCATCCGTGATTCGCTCCTGTGAAATGATCCGGATCCGGTCGGCTTGTTCGCAGATTCCCTTCCAGGTTTCTTCCTCGATGGTAAACCCGAGTTGCGTGGCAAACCGGATCGTTCGCATCATGCGCAGCGGATCGTCGGTAAAGGTCTGTGCCGGCGGAAGCGGGGTGCGTAAAATTTTATCTTCCAGATCCTTCAGGCCATTGAAGGGATCCACCAACATGCCCAATCGGTTGGGATCTAACGAGATCGCCAAGGCATTGATGGTGAGGTCGCGCCGAAGCTGATCGTCCTCGATCGTTCCGGGCTCTACCGTTGGTTTGCGGGAATTGGATTGATAACTTTCTCGTCGGGCCCCCACAAATTCCAGGTCCCACCCATCTCTCCATTGCAGGTGCGCGGTGCCGAAGGTTTTGAATAAGCTGACGGTGGCACGAGGTTTGAGTGAATCCGCCACTCGCTGAGCCAATTCCAGGGCATCGCCGACACAAACGAAATCGGCATCCTTGGTAGGCCTACCCAATAATTTATCGCGTACGAATCCGCCGACCAGATAGGTTTCCAGTCCCAACTCCTGTGCCGCGGCCGCCACGCGGTCCAGCCAGTTTCGTTCCTCCGATGAAAATTGAATGGCCATCAGCGGCCAAAGATACAAAGCTGTCCGCGCTAAGGCCGAAGGATCATCGGCGCACCCTTTTCCCAGCGGATCAGTGTGGAGGATTGAGCTTTTGTCGGATCATTTTGCCGATAACTTACCACATAGTCGACCCCTCGGATCATTGCAGGATCCATATCGGCATAGCATCCCGGTGTAGGGGAACCGTGCAGATTGGCCGAGGTGGATACGATGGGCTTACCAAAGCGCTTGAGCAATGCACGGCAAAACGGATCCGCACAGATCCGAATGGCGATGCTGCCATCTATCCCTACCAAATTGGAAGCAAATCCGATGGCCCCTTGGTACACCACCGTGGTGGGCACGCGGCACGTTTTTAAATAATCAAAAACCGCCAGGTCGGGGGCGGCGACGTGATTCAAGACAGCTTGCTCGTCTGGCACCAGCACAATCAGTGGCATCGACAGCGGACGCCGCTTCAGGGCATAGATCCGAGAAACCGCAGATTCGTTGGTGGCATCGCAACCAAGCCCCCACACCGTATCTGTCGGATACAGGATCACGCCACCGCTTCGCAGTGCATCCACACCACCCCGAACATCGGATTCAAAATCCATCATATCGATTCATACAGGTCCATGACTTTTCGGGCCGTTGCCTCAGGCGTGAACAAGGCCGCGTGCTTTCGCCCAACTTCCTTCATGGCCGCTACTTTAGCCGGATCGTTCAGCACCTGGTTCATGGCTTTTGCAAGGGCGTCGGACGAATGGGGATCGACGAGTAAACTACCCGTGCCGGCAGCCTCCGGCAAAGAGGAAATGTTTGAGGTAATCACCGGCAGAGAACTGGCCAGCGCCTCCAACACCGGAATACCAAATCCTTCGAATAAAGAAGGATAGATCATAGCGGTCGCCAACTGATAGATGGCCGGAAAATCAGCGGCGTTTGTAAACCGGGGTTCATTCTTTGCCTGCTGCGCGCGGGAAAGGAAGATGACCGAGGAGGTGAGTCCGAGCGCCCGCACTTTCCGTAGTACGGCCCGCTCGTATTTTCCGCCGGTACCGATCACCACCAGGGGGATATCGTTTTGTTGACGGACCTGCTGAAGGGCTTCCACGACGCGGAGCAGATTTTTGCGTTCGATGATACTGCCCACGTATAGGAAAAATCGCTTCGGTAATTGGTACAGTTCTTGCACACGACGCTTTTCCGCTTCGGAGACCGTTTCAAAAAAAGCGGGGTTACAACTTTGGTAGCAGACCCGGATCTTACGGGCGGGAACTTGATAAAATTCAACGATGTCGCGCTTGGTTTGCTCGCTGATGGCTATGATGCGATCGGCCTTTTCACAAGCGTATTTGAATTTATTTCGGTAGATACGAACATCGATGGCGTTGTATTGCTCGGGGTAGCGTTCAAAAATGAGATCGTGGATGGTGACGACGGTGCGGACGCCTTTCTTGCTGAGGCCCCGGGGGATCTCATGGCTTAGTCCGTGGTAGAGGTCTATGGAAAGTTTCCGGAGGTCTTTTTTGACCCAGGCCGATCGCCAGGCGGCGGAAAAGAGTTTATCGATTGGTCGGCTTGGTTGGATCTCTTGGATATTTTCCCGGCTGACTCCATCCCAGGGCAGCTGAAAATGCTGGGCGGGCGATGGATTAAAGAGAAAATATCGATGATCGGGAAACGTGTCGGCGAGCGAGCAGATGAGGGTACGGCTGTAATGGCCCAGTCCGGTTCCATTGTGAAAAGCCCGTTTGGCATCGAATCCTATTCGCATGGCACAAAGATAACAATTGGTGAAATGGACATTTACGAGACCACTCGGCTGGGTAGTAAATGCTGATAGCGGCAGCTGTTTAATTTGCGTAGTTCACCCAGGTCTGGAATAAATGTGGATTATTTTTACCGCTAGTCCTAGAGGGTAATTTGTCCATTTTTGTATTTTAGGCAAAACCTCCTTTTATGAGACTCTTAAAAACTGGCTCCTTTTTGCTGATCCTCTCAGCCTTATTTCTAACCCTCTCTTCTTCGCATCCAGCCCCCAAGCCTGCCGTTGAATCGGCTGCGGTTGGGTACACCTCTGCCGAATTAATTAGAATGGCCGAGGTACAGAAGCAAGACAAGCTCTCCTTCAAAGAGAAGCTTGCCATCAAGCTCTTCAACAAGAAGCTGAATAAAATGGCTGCGGATGCCTCCGTGCCAGAGGGGGGAGACAAAAACCAAACCGTTGCCTGGTTGCTGGCCCTATTCCTGGGTGGTTTGGGTATTCATCGTTTTTACCTGGGTTACACTTGGCAAGGTGTTGTCCAATTGCTGACCGCAGGGGGTTGTGGCATCTGGGCGCTGATCGACTTCATTCGGATCCTGACCGGAAGTCTGCAGCCTAAGAATGGTTCTTATGCCTCCAGAGACCTCTAAGAAGAATTGGGCCGACC
Organism: Chitinophagaceae bacterium; assembly: GCA_964229195.1. Lineage (GTDB taxonomy): Bacteria > Bacteroidota > Bacteroidia > Chitinophagales > Chitinophagaceae > JJ008. Next base: position 9,314 of record CAXRAX010000040.1, read on the forward strand.
GATTGGCTCTTTTCAAGATCCATTTATCTCCCCAAGCAAGCGTTGCCCTTTCGAGGGTAATGCTTGCTTTGATCATTGTTACCCCTATTGTCATTTTTCTGTTACCCATCGATTTTTTTGACCACGGAAAACCGATGTGTCTGTCGCAAATACTCTTCGATGTAGAGTGCTATGGTTGCGGGTTGACCCGGGCTTGCAAACATCTCATGCACCTTGATTTTGAAAGCGCGTTCTACTACAACATGGGCAGTTTTCTGGTGCTGCCGTTGGTTGGAATTTTGTGGGTGAAATGGGGGATCCAGGTGTATAGATCCCTTAAGTCCGCTGCTTGAGGTGATTTTTTCCAGCAATTGTCAGCTTATCCCGGAATCATCAGAAGCCGATGATGATTTTGAGCCTACCCCAAAGCTCATTATCCAACCCCGACATCGCCAAGGCGGGTGATCCGGAAGACTCTCCCATGCGGATCACGACCAGTTTTTGGGAGGGCACCACATAGATCTTTTGATCGTTCTTTCCCAGTGCACAGTACATATCAGCCGGTGCATTGGGTATCAGCATCCCTGGAAATACGGATTGAAAAGTGGGGGCCATAAAGGTC